>JAZRTH010000224.1:0-6590 GCA_045651945.1 Thermoguttaceae bacterium | reverse complement strand
CAGCCGTAGGGATAATCTACCAGATACGGGACGGCGTCAAACATCGCGCCGGCAAGCGTCGGAGAGAACCGAACTTCCAAGCGAGTCTTTTCGGGCTTGCGTTCTTTCGGAACTGTAAACTCAACCGTTCCAGACGCAGTTTCGTCTTTGGAGCGCACAGCGCCGGAGAAGGAATCCTGCTTGAGAATTCCGTGAGTAATAATCGGGAACTTGACTTCCATGGCGTCCGACTCTTCGTCCGTCAGGGCGAACATGCGAACAACCGCGTCCCCCTCGGATTTGGCGGTAAACGTCCAGTCAACGCGGGTTTCTCCGCCAGCGGAAATGTTGACGTCTTGCGAAGTCTTGTCTTCCGTAGCAAGGTTGTCGCCCGTCTCGACTTTGACTTCGACGGACTTCTCCGATTCCAGATAGTTGTGAACGATTGCCGAGAGGACAATCTTATCCGTCTGAACGAGGAATCGCGGGGTTTGAGCGCGAATAATCAGGTTCTTTCGGGTAATGACTTCCGTCTCCGCCTGCCCGACTTCGGTGCGTTTGCCCATCGCCCAGGCTTTGATTTTCCACGTCGTGAGGTTTTCCGGCATCTTGAGCGAAATTTCCGCTTCGCCGTTTTCGTTTGTAACGATCGCGCCAGTCCAGTAAGCGGAATCGGCGAAATTCGTTCGGACGGTCGCCTGAACTTTGGCTCCCGATTTGTCGGTTTCAGCTTCCAGTTCTTCAGCTTCGGCGGGAGCGGCGGCGTCGGCGTCAAATGCAACGTCGTCAGCAGCCGCTTCTTCCGCGACCATCATGTCGGCGCCATCCATTGCCCTGTTCATCATCATGGGGGCTTCAGCCGCCATCGGAGCCGCCTTAAACATCTTTCTTTCAACAGCGCCCGCTGCCATAACATTCGCCCGCGCTTTTCCGCCGCCTCTGGCGGCAAATTCGCCTTTTTCCATTACAGCCCCAGAAAAGTCCTGCTTTAAGACGTTTCCGAAAATACCCAGCGTATCCATTCCAACGGCGTTTTCCGGGTACTGGGTTTGGAGATACGTTCTGAGCGAATTGTCAATTGAGCCGGGGTGATGGCTGCGTTTCCAGTTCCAGAAGAAGGAGGAAATGTCGCCAACGTTTGAACCGCCTGAAATGTATTCCAGGGATTTGTCATAAATTGTAACAACCGCCTGACCGACAAACGGGTTGCCTTGCAGGTCTTTCAGGACAATTTTCGCAGTCGCGTCTTCGCCGGGCTTGTAGTTCTCTTTGGACGGGACAACGTCCATGACAAGAACGCGTTTGGCGGGCGGGACGCAAATCTGACGCGTTTCCGAAAAGACCTGGTTCTTTGCGACGGTTACCGCCTCAACAAAGAAGTTAGGCATGTCGCGCATCTCGATTTTCAAATCGTAAAATCCGGTTTTGCCGTTCATTTCGACCTTTTCCGGCGACAGACAAACGCCGTTTGCCGCGCGCGGGAAAATCCAGACTGCAGCGTCCGTCTGGTCAACGTTAATCGTCAAGCGGAGCGTTTCGCCCGGATTGCACGTATCTTTTTCGGGAATGATTTCCAGATCGGCGAACCGGTAATCTTTGCTGGAGAACCCGTCGCCGCGAACTGTTACAAGCTGTCCGCCCTTGCAGACGTGGTCCGCGCCGTCGTCAACGGTGTACTCGATTCTGTACTGACCGGCTTTTTTCAAATTGAGAGAAACGGTCGCGGAACCGTTTTCGTCTGGATTGACGTCTTTCGACCAGACTTCTTTTTCTTCCGGCGTTCCGTCTGCTTTGTAGGAAACCTGATAGAGCTTCGCTGTTCCAGTTCCGGAAACCGGCTTGTTGTCTAACGTTTGAGCCTTGAAGTTAGCGGTAAGAACGTCGCCGACCTGATAAACGCCGCGGTTTGTCCAGGCGCAGATCGTAAACGGCTTGGCGGAAACGAGAACCTTTCCAGACCCGTTAATCGTGCGGCGGGACGCGTCTGTTACTTCAACGGAGACGTCGTACTGCTGATTTTGATCGCCGAAAATCATTTTGGCGATTTCGGTATCGATTTCGACGTCGTACGTTCCATCGTCTTTCAAGTCGACTTCTTTCTCATAGACGACTTCCGGCGGGTTGTGCGGGAAGTTGTACCATGCCGGGTACGGTCTGACGCAGCCCCAGGAATTCCAGCCCGGATACCACGGGTATTCGTAGGAGAACCACCAGTATCCGCGACCGAAAAGCCAGTCCCACGGCATTGCCGGGAACCAGCGTTCGTTGTATTCTGAACGGGTAACCTTGATCTTCGCCTTGGCGTGAGAGACCGGCTCGCCGAAATAGTACTTCGCCTTGACGGACGCGCTGATCTTTTCGCCCAGCGCAACCGGTTTTTCCGGCGCTTTGACTTCGACCTGGAATTCCGGCTTTCGATACTCTTCAACGCGGAAATAGCCGCCGCCGTACAGACGGGCGCCCGGATTGCGAACGTTTATTGCGTATCCTCCCAGCATGGCGTCGGAAGCCAATTCGATTTCGTCGGCATAGCCGCCAAACTCGTCAAAAACAATATCTTTGTGAAGCAGTTCTTCGCCTCGAGGGTTGTTAATAATCAGTTCAGCCACCGTATTGGCGAAGTCAGAACCGTCTTTGTCGTACTGAGAACGGCGCGCCCAGAATTTGAACTGGACTTTTTGAGCCGGTCGATAAACCGGGCGGTCGGTCATAGCGAATACGCGAACGGCGTTGTACTGATTGTCGTACTGTCGGTTGAAATCGTTTCCGCCTCCCCAGAAAGAGCGGAACCCCTGACAGGCTTGATGTTTTCCGTCCTGTCCTTTGACCGTAATGAGCCAGTTATAACTGCCGCTATAAGCGACAAGTCTGTCGTTGGGGACGGTAAACTGTCCGTTTTCGTCAGCTGTTACAAAAAAGCTGTCTTTGACAAGCTGTTGTTTTCTGTCCTGATTGGAATAGCGAACGGCGTATCCAAAGAAATCAACAACGGAATGCGGCAGGGCTTTTCCGGTGTTGGAGTCGGCAACGAAGAACCAGAATTTGTTGTCGATATTCTTTTTAATCAGAACCGTGTTGTTAATCCAGACGACGGCGTAATGCGTGTTGCCGCCAGAAACGATAGCTTCGATAAGATACGCCCCGGCTTCCGGGAATGTTACGTCCATGTCGATTTGTTTATCGAAATGGTTGGCTTCCGGTTCGAGAGTTTTGTCCCATTTTTTGATTTCTTCTTTGACGTACTTGTTCTGATGTCTGATAATCAGACGATAGGCGATATTGTCGAGATTGATATTTTCGTGGTTGATGTTTCGAGGATCCTGAGCCATTTTAATTTCGGCTTTGGCGTCTTGAACCAGAGCGTCGACGTCAATACGGTTAATCTTGAACCGAGCCGCTTTTGCGTTTCTGAACAGGAACCCAATCGTGGCGTTCATGCCCTCCTGGCGAGAAGAGACAATTCGTCCCCATGGGTTGACAATCTGCTCGTACGTGCGTTTCGCCCATTCGTCGCCCAGATCTGCGCCCTGTTTCCAGTATTGAGCCGCAGTGGGGAATTGGCGTCTGTTAAGATAAATCTGCCCCAGTTGCTGCCAAGAGTTCAATTCCTTGTACAGTTTGATAAAATTGTAATCTTCAGGCAGATCGAATCGCTTGATTCCCGTTGCCAGACGAGCGATGGTTTCCGTATCGGACAGAGTTTCGAGCTTGAAAATGCTGGACATTTTGTCGTCGCCTGTGTCGTTTGCCGGATTGAAGTTGAAGCCGGCAATCGTATGAACGCCGAATTGCTGATAGGCGAAATCAGCGCGCATCGTCATCGCCAGTTTTTTGGTCGATTCGAACTGTTCCGCCTTGTCGAGCAGAAAACGCCAGCGTTCGCCGTCGGACTTGGCAGCGTCAAACGATTCCGGCTTCGCATAGAAAATCGGGTTGCCTGCTTCGTCAACCGGGGCGGAACTGTTCGGACGCCCATAGTAACGGCGGCCGTAGTAATTGTCCGGGCTTTGGTAATCCGGGAGCTTGGAGATGTCGGTAAGCGTTTGAAGCTCCCACGACCCGGACCCCCCGCGACGGTTCATAAACGCGTTGGCGAAGTCGATGTAAAACTGACCTTTTTCCGCATCGGAGTAGTCGGACTGGGCAAGATTCTTTTCCGCCTCCGTCAAAAGCTGCAGACCGCGAATTCTGTCCCGTTCCTGAGAAATCATGTGTTCTCCGCCGGAACGGTTTTGCCCGCGCTTGAACTTGTTGTCAACCCGGAATCCCTAAATTGGCAGAAAATCCTCGCCGTAGATTTTTCCTGCCGCCTGAAGCGTTCGGGAATCGTTCGGGAATTTTTCCACGACGTTTTCCAGAAATTCGTCTGCCTCGGCAATTCGATTAACGCGGCTCATGCAGTTAATCGTTTGCTGCAGGATATCAAAAATATTGCGGCATTTTTCGGGGCGTTCCTGTTCAAAATATTCTTTTGACAAGTCCAGCGCCTCGTTGAAATTGCCCTGCTGTTGAAGTTCAGAGAATTTTTTCATGGGAAACTGTTGTGTTGAAGAGGGGTCGTCAGCCAGAGCTGTCAAAGCCTGTCCTGCGATTACCGCCAGACAGGAAACAAACGGAATGAGTATTTTGTTTAACATGACTAATAGCAGGCGTTGCGCCTAAAAAAGGATTAAAGCAAAACTCCAGCCGAAAGAAATCGGCTACGTCTTCGTTGTAATCGGGGAACTTGGAATATTTTTCCCGATTTTTCAATTCTACCATATTATTACGATGAGAAAAAGGGTGTGTTAGGATTATTTCATTAAAATTTAAAAGATTTTAGTTTTTTTCGATATACCCCCACTTAAACAGAAGCCCATTAGACGTTATAATTGTAATGAAGAAGCGAGAATCGCGAGGCGATTAATTGAATTGCTCTCTTGTTATTCCATTTACCTATTTTAAAAAGAAAATCCCATGAATCCGTATCAGCAGTGGCTTGGTCTTTATAACTTTTCGGGCGTGAAGCCCAATTACTATGAATTGCTTGGCTTGCAGTTTGGCGAAAGCAACCCATACGTAATCGAGCAGGCAGCCAACGAAATGGCAACTCGTTTGAACAGCGTCAATCCGGGACCAGACGTTGCGCTTTGGAATTCTATCATGACGGAAATCCAAAACGCCCAGATGTGCCTTTGCAATCCAGCGTCGCGTATGGACTACGACAATTCCCTTCGCGGCGGAATGGGCGGATTTGGCGGCGGTTATTCTGCCGGGGCTGCTTTTGGCGGAGGGAACATGGGATACGCTCAACCTCCGATGGCTCAACCTCCCATGCCGCCTGCTGGTGGCGGGTTTGGCGGAGGGTATTCCGCTGGCGCGGCTTTTGGCGGCGCGCCTTCACCTCAGATAGCGACTCCTCCGATTCCCTCTGCTCCTCCGATTCCGTCTGCCCCATCTGCTCCGGTTTCCTCGGCGTCAACGCCTGTACGTCCAGCCGCTTCTCCGGTTGCCACGCCTGTCGCAACTGCTGTTACAGCCGCTGGCGCTGCTACTGTTGCAACCGCCGTTGCATCAACTGCTAAAGCCTCTGCGCCGACGCCTCCGCCCTCTCCAACAGGCGGGGCAAACCTGAATTTGGCAAACTCCAAAAAGAAAAAGATTCATAAAAAAGGAGCTGCTGCCGGCGCTGGCGCTCTGTATGGAATCTATACAGCGTTAGGTCTTGGCGGTTTAATCCTTCTGATTTGGCTTATCAGCAGCCTGGCAAACCAGTCGACGGAAGATTCGAAAGACAATCAGCCAAAAGTTATCGTCGTTGACAATTCGCCCCTGCAAGGAACGAAAAATCTTCCGCGAACTATCGAAAAGAAAGTTGACGAAACAGAAAAAGTCAAACCGGTAGTCGCTCCTAAAAGAAAGGTTATTTCCAGACGTAACAAGGAAGGCATTCCGGTACGCGAGGTTGTAGACGCCGATAACGTCGCCGAAGACGACGTCGTTATTGGAGACGGCAAATTAATCGACGGCGAAGTTACAGACGATGCGCCGGACATTAAAGAACTGGGCGTTTCAGACGACAAAGGCGGCGTTATTGTCGAAGGAGCAGACGATTTCCGCATTGGAACCAACCGGGTTGTTGTTGACGACAAAGACAACGTCGATTCCGTTGAAGAAGCGATCGAGCATGCCACCGGCATCGACATTGCTCCTAACGAAGACGGTGAAACTGCTCCCAACTTTTCCGCTCGACGCGACGAGGGCGGAAACGTTGAGGTTATTGACGACCCGCGTTTAGGATCCGGATTCGACGGCGCGGTTCAGGTTACTCGACGTCCTCGCACTTCCATTTTCGACGCTGACAAACCCGCCGCTGTAGAAAACGCTCAGCCGGCAGTCGAGAACGTTCAGCCGGCAGTCGAGAACGTTCAGCCCGCTGTCGAGAATAACGTTCAACCTGCTATTCAACCGGCTACCGGTCCCACTCCGGAAGACGTCAGTTATGACAACATTGCGGAAGATTTGGTTATTGAAAAATCAGCTCCAAATGTCGAAACTCCCGCAGTTGAGGAACAACCCGCCCCGGCAGTTGAACAGCCTCAACCCGCTGTAGAAGAACCGAAGGCGGAAGA
>JAZRTH010000223.1:0-2232 GCA_045651945.1 Thermoguttaceae bacterium | reverse complement strand
GTTATCGGCGCCCAGTCTGACTCGACCTTGCGAATTGCTGTTGGAGTAGTTAATTTGAACGTCTCCGGTGAACGATTCGTCGGCAGTCTTCCCCATTTCAATCCAGCCGGAACCGTTTTGGAACGTTACTTTTCCAGAACCGGACAGCGAACCTGAAAATTCGGTATCGGCGGAGTTGCTCAAAACCAGACCGTTTGCCCCATAGTTGAGATTTCCCGCGCCGGAAAGGTTGTACAGCGTTCCGCCCTTGGACAGAACCAGCGTTCCCGATTCAATCGTTGTCGAGCCGGTGTATCCAGGAGCTTTGCTTAACGTCTGCTTTCCAGTTCCTTTAATAACCAAAGCAATGTTACCATTAATGGAACTCGGGAACGTCAAATCCTTACCCGTGGTATCAAGCGTTAAAGTCGAAAGCGTTGTTAAATTATTGTAAATGGGTCCTTTATCGCCATCGCTGTACAAACCCTTGAAGATTTGACTGAAACCGTTCATATCCAACGTTCCGTAGATATTTCCCTGACCGGCATTGGCGCCGAAAGGCTGATCCGCGGCCAAACGCATCTTTCCCATGCTGGTAGCGCTTGACCAGTTTACCTGAACGTCGCCTGTAAAGGCGTTGTCCGCGCATTTTGTCGCCATGATAACCCAGCCGGAATCAGATAATACTTCCAATCGACCAGAGCCTTTAATATTGCCGGTAAAGGTCATGCTCTTGCTCCAGCCTGACTTTAAATAGGAATCCGCAGCAAAGTTCAGATTGTTTGAAAAGGTCAAATGGTTATCATTGTTTTGGAAAATGCCTCGAGTGTTGGAAACGCTCTTGAGGGTAATTTCGCCATTACCGATGTAATCAGAAGCCTTAGCGGGTTCTGCCTCAGTTCCTATGCCGGAAGCGCCAGTGCGGAAGTTGCCGATAATCGTCAGCGGACCGGAGAAATTGCCTGTTCCTGTAACGAGCGTCCAACCGCTGTCGTTAGTAACGGTTAAGCCGGCGGAACCGTTAAGACCTCCGGAGATCGTAAACGTTCCTTCCCATCCGCATTGCAAGCTGCTGTCTGAAAGAACTGTAACGGGAGAAGAAACCGTTGCATCTTTTCCGCCGTTGTCGCCGTCGTTAAAGAGCAACCCGCCGTCGAGCTTGACGCCGATTGTAGGTCCCAACGTTCCGCCAACTCTCATTTGAGAGCCGCTTTTAAGCGTGATCGTTCCATTGCCAGTCGACCAGGTTCCAGATGCACGGAATATATCGGATTCCACGATAAGATTGCCGTCAACTTGAACTTCGCCGCCGTCTTCTTTAATAAGAACTCCCGTATTGATTTTCATATCATTGCCGGCAACTCCCAAAATCAGCGTACCGCCTTTGGAATACATCTTGGCATTGGTAATATCGCCATTGAGAGTTTGCTTGCCAGCGCCAACGTATTCAAAGTTTTTTCCACTGAGGTTAATTGTTCCGTTATACGTAAAGGATTGATCTGACGTTACGCCATTGCCAACGGAAATGCCTTGTCCGGAGGTCTGAGTATCAATCATCTGAGCGCCGGCTTCGCCTGTTAAACCGCCGACTATCATTTGTTGTCCGTCCCACAGGTTTACAATCCCGGTTGACCCAATTTTAAGCTCAGCTTGATTATTAGACCAATTTTGCATGGTATAACCGCCATTCATGAAATAGCCGTCTTTAACGTAAATCGTGGAATTCTTGTCCATACTAATTGTAACAGTAGAATTCTTTCCATTTAATACGCCAACGTGACCGCCGCCGTCAATAAGCAGCGTTCCGCCTGTTCCATAAATGGTAACGTCAGCGTTTGCAGCGCCAGTACAAATTGCATTATTATCGGCATGCGTAACCGATGTGGTTCTATCGTTATAAAATTCCAAAGTACCGCCGTTGACGTTAAATGTCAGCGGAGAAGTATTTTGGGGAGTTGTATTGTAATACGTCAGCGTCGAGCCAGTTTCAACGTCAATGACTGAAGACGCCAGTTTCCCGCTGCCGCTGAGTTTCAGCGTTCCCGCTGAAACGGTCGTTTTACCTGTGTACGTATTGACGCCGGTCAGTTCCAGAGTTCCTGCGCCGGCTTTTGTAACGCCGCCAGCCCCGGAAAGAACGCCGCTCCACGTAATCGATTTTCCTTCATCCGGAGAGAACGTAACAGCGTCAGAGGAAATTGCCGCATTCAAACCGGAAGACCAGTTCGAGCCGTTGGTTCCGAACGTTCCGCC
>JAZRTH010000222.1:0-7372 GCA_045651945.1 Thermoguttaceae bacterium | reverse complement strand
GGGACGCTTAAATTTTTCTTGTGAAAATAGATAAGTTGAGAATCTGAATAGCGTCCCGGAGGAGGCTGTGCAAGAACAGCCTCTAATATTTTAATCTTTCACGAGTGTAAATTTTTAGAAATTACCTATTTGTTCTATAGGTCGTATTTGTCAAGTTGATAAATCGAAATTGCTTTGAAATATCATTTTTTCGACTCTAATATGCCTGGATTAGCTACTCTTTACTGAATTTTACCGCTTTACTCCCTTTAATTTGAATCCAAGTGTAAATAGGCGATTAAGGTTATACGCCGTAAACGCTAACATCACTTCTGATTGTACTTTGATAAGTCCTCGAAGATGGAATTGAGCAAATTTGTAATTATGCTTGATTATGCCAAATATCGATTCAATTACATTGCCGCGTTGTTTATAACGCTTTTGATACTCTTCTTGCTGCATTTGCTCCTGCTTCTGTTTTAAGTAAGGATTAGAATATTTTTCATCTTTACCGCTATTGTGAGCAAATGTTTTTTTCTGTTTGCGTCTGCCTGTTAAAAGACGTCCTTGACTGCTGCGCTGTTCGGTATCTGATGAGTCATTCGATTGTGAGGCATTTTGATCTGCTATGCGATAAGCGTGTTTATCCAATAGCGGATTTCTGCCAACAGGAATCAAGACTTCTGTTCCCGATTCTTCCAAAGCTTGCATTTGCGAAATGTTAATATAGCCTTGGTCAGCTAAAACGCAACCTGCTTTTCCAACGGTATTTTCTAAATGCTTAACCGTCAGTTCCAATTGACTGTGATCAGAAGCGTTATTGGTGGCAATCGCAGCTACGACTATGCGAGAACCGTTATCTGCTATGGTCTGAATACTATAACTTTGATCGACTGGTGAATGCTTCGTATAGCGTCGAGTCATTAGACGAGAGTCTGGATCTGTTGAATTGCCCTGCCAATTAACATCGAATTCTTTTTTCGGCTCTTTGGGGTTATATCCCAATACTTTTTGACCCTGTTTCCTTAGAGATTCGCGTTGAGCCATTTTGTTTTCATAATTCTCAAGCTTCTTCTCATATTCTTCATCAGCTCGCTTTTCCAACGCTTTTTCCGCTTTTTTAAGATTCGCCAGCAACAATTCCGCTTTTTTGATTGCCTGGTTTCTCTTTTGCGGCGTATTTAAATCGTCTGGCAAATCTTTCATTGAAGGCGTATTGTCATTTCTTTGAGCTTCCGCTTCTTCTACAAGCAATTTGTCAAGAATCTGCTGGCACTCTTCTTTTTCGCGTTCAATGTCTTCAATACGATAATTCCGATCTTTAGAAGCGTTCGCTCTAAATTGGGAACTATCCAAAGACACTTCCCCCAATGTTACCAGACCTGACGTTCTTGCCAAATGGACAATTTTCAAAAAAACTTCAGAAAAGATTTCAATATTTCTTTCGCGAAAATAGGCAATTGTCCTGAAATCCGGATGAAGGTTGCCAGTAATATATCGAACCGGCAAAACGTCGTAAGTCGCTCTTTCAATATCCCGATAAGAAAAAATGCGATTGGCAAAACAGTAAATAACCAGCGTCAGCATCATAACTGGCGGATACTGAGCCTCGCCATTCCCCCGGTAATTAACGTGAAATCTATTGAGTGGAATATTTAGACTCTCGATTACCTCAATAAAGAACCGAACTTGATGATCTTGCGGTATTAAATCGCCTAAAGCCGAAGAAAACATCAACGGCTGATCTCGGTCATAAGATTTGAAATGCGCTGGCATATTATCCTCCGTGACATATATAATATATTAATATACATTATATCGATTATTTGTCAATGGTTCTTTGCCTATTCTTTCAAAAATATTACCGATTTTTACAATACTTGCACAGCCTCCTCCGGGACGCGATTCAATATTCCAACTTTATCTATCTTCGCAAGAGAAATTTGCGTGCACTCCTGTTATTTTGTAACAAAAAGCCGGGACTTCAATCCCGGCTTTTTCAATTCCGCATTACGAATTAAAAGTACAGTCCGCCGGAGAGGAAGAAGGAGTCGCCCAGATTGATTGAAGTAACTCTTTGGTATTGAACTTTTCGGTTGAATGCGCCGCCGACTTCAAAGAAACCGTGAATGTTATTAATGAATTCAAAATCTAAACCGATGGCAAGTCTGACGTCGTTATAGCTGACGTTGGTAAACTTTTCGTATGGGGCATCCAGACCGGTGTAAACGTTCCACGTTCCTCCGCCGTATTCTCCGCGAACATACCACCATAATTCGTTTTGCGCGTTTATATAGGTGCATTTTTTCGAGAATTTGGGGTAGGGGAAAACGGCTTCCAGTTTCATAGTTCCATCCGGGCTTGTCCAAACGGCGCCGACGACCGGCAGGATTTTGTCTTTGACTCTGTTGATATAATCAACGCCGAGCCGGATTTCCCATTCTTGAGATATTCTGAAGTTGCCAATTGCATGTCCAGTAAGCCGGATAGCGCTTCCTCGAACGGTGTGGAAGTCAGAATAGACGCCGACGCGAACTCCGAGGTCAACGGAAATCCAGTCGCTCAGTTGTGGCGCCCAGCCGAAGTCGAGGTAGGCGTCATACGTCCGTTTGGACTGCATCGCCTGTAAAACATAATAGTCAGGATCGCCTGAATCCGGATCAATCGCATCTGGAATGGGCATGAGCTTTTCGCTATCGCTATTCCACCAGTTGAACGCGAATCCCGGTGTAACTTTCAAAGAATTTTTGGGATCAAAGCACAGCGGGAAGGCGAACGTGGCGTTTAAATCCAGCCGAGTTAAGCCCAGCTTTTTCTCTTTTGAACCGCCTGGCATCCACAGGACGTCAACCTTCCAGGAGTCAAGAAATCTCTGATAGTTGAACTGTTGTTGTGGAGCGGGGCACGCTCCGGGATTGGTGTTGTAATAATAGTTGTATCCGAGGTTGGACGAATATGGAGACGGATTGTACCCGGCAGAACTGGAATAGGGGTCGAAAGCGGGACCGGGAAAAGGCAGCGCGCCGGTATTGCATGGAGCTGTGCCGTACGCATTGGGGATTGCCCCTGGGTCAGTTGTCAAAACCGGCGGAGCAGGCGGCGGCGTTTGGCTGTAAACCGTATTGGGAATTACGCATGAAACTGCAATCAATAACGCGATTGAGAGTAAAACGAATTGGCGAATTGACGTTTGGTTCATTTTTAATAATCCTGTATGCTGTAATCCTGAATGAAGTCGTGAATAAATTGACGATTCCAAACTCTGCAAAGACCGTAATTGGGTATTATCTAAACAAAGAGTAGCAATTTTTTTCATGTTTGTGAAGAGCAGTTTTTTACAAGACGGTATAATAATGCCGTCAAAATTGCTCTTGACAAAATACAGGTTTTCTGTCAAAATAGAGGAAATGAGTACAAGACAGGGAATTCGTCCTGTCGCACGATATTCTATTCTTAAATTATTTCATAAATAAAGGAGTGTTTATGCGTTTATCCCGCGCCCTGTGCTGTTTAACAGCGATTTGTTTAATCGTTGCGCCGTTGAACGTTGCGTTTTCTCAAGGCGGCTATCCGCCGGTACAAGTTCAGATGCCTCATAATCCGCCGGGAGCGGAGATGGCTAAAGCCACTGGCGATATTGCCGATTCTTTGCAGGTTCTTAACGAGATTATGGAAATCCCAATGAGCGCGATTCCGACTTCAATGCTCAAGCGCGCTGAAGGATTGGTAATCATTCCGAATATGATTAAAGGCGGATTTGGCGTCGGCGGAGCTTACGGCCGCGGCGTTTTGATGATACGTCAGCCCGGCGGAATGTGGTCTCACCCGAATTTCGTATCGATGGCGAAAGGCAGCTTTGGCGTTCAGGTGGGCGTTTCCTCAACCGACATTGTCCTTGTTTTTTGCACCAAGCGAAGCATTGAGCAGTTTACAGAAGGCAAGTTGACCTTAGGCGTTGACGCTGCCGTTGCCGCCGGTCCGGTGGGACGTCAGGCGGAAGCGGGAACTGATTTGACGCTGACGTCAGAAGTCTATTCCTACTCTCGCTCTCGGGGCGTTTTCCTTGGCGCGGCAATCGACGGCGGGGTTCTTAACATCGACAAGGACTTAACCAATCGTTACTATGCCGCGGCTGGATCTCCCATGCCTCCGACTGCATGGGCGTTGGTGAAAGCTCTCAACGCGTATTCCGGCGTTCCTAATGCGCCTAACGAACCGCTGCCGTCGCCGGCTCCGGCTCCCGCGCCCAAGCCTGTTTACCAAGGCCCGTCGCTGGAAGTCCTTCGACCTCAGGTGGCGGCTGCGTACGCTCAGCTGAGCCCCTTGCTGGATCAGCAGTGGAAAACGTTTCTTGCCGTTCCGCCGGAATTTTACACCCCGGAACGATCGCCGTTGCCTCCCAAAGACAAAGTTCATCAAGTTTTGAATCATTATCGCGTTGTTGCCAATAACGATCAATACAAAGTGTTGAATACGCGTCCGGAATTCCAGACCGTGTTTCAGCTGCTTAATCAGTGGGATATTGCTGCGACTCAGCTGGAAGCCATGGCTCGAGATGCAAATGCTGGTCCGGCGCCAGTTCCAAGACCAATTAATCAACAGTTGAATAAATAAGGTTATTCCGGCAAGTCCGTACCTGAGAAGCTATTAGCTATTTAGCTGCTAGCTATTAGCTTGTGCATTTGAAACTCCAGGCTTAGCTTTTAAAGTCAGAGGCTAACATCAAAAGCTAGAGGCTAGAAGCTAAAAGCTGTTTCACAACAATAGGTACGCAGTTGCCAGATGAGCCATAATAATTGCTCTTTTTATATTTAACCATTAGCACGATACTTGATTACTCATGCCTAACCCATCACAATTGCCTGACGCGGTTCAAAGAATTATGGAATCGCCGTCGTACAGAATAGCATTCAAAGACGCTGACTTTCTTAGCGCCTATGAGTCCAGAGGACATCGTCTGGAACTGGAATTCGAAAAACCGGAACGAAAATTCAATCAACTGCAGATTGAATCGACGATTCCCTGTTTTGGAGCAACGCGAGTTATTGAAACCAGCGAAGCTCAAAAAAAGCTGGCTATTGTCAAAGAGCGTTTGAAGGACAATCCGAAAAGTAAAAGAATTCAACATCAGCTCCTTCAGGCGGAAAACGTCTGCAAGCTGTCAAAATACTACGACATGGCGCGGGAATTCGCCAGAATCGTTTCCGAAGAAAACAAGGACACGATGCCTCGCAGATACATGATTTGCACCGGCGGAGGTCCCGGAATTATGGAAGCGGCTAACCGCGGAGCCGCTGACGCGGGCGCCATGTCGATTGGGCTGAATATTTCTCTCCCCATGGAACAGCGACCCAATCCGTACATTACTCCGGAACTGTGTTTCCAGTTCCATTACTTTGCCGTCCGAAAACAGCATTTCCTTATGCGCGCTCGAGCGCTGGTCGTCTTCCCCGGCGGATACGGCACGCTGGACGAACTCTTTGACGCCGTTACGCTGCGTCAAACCGGAAAGATGCAAAAGATTCCGATTATTCTCTTTGGTTGGAACGAATACTGGAAAAACGTGCTTGACCTTCAGTTCGTTGTCGACAATGGGCTTGCTTCCGTCGAAGACCTCGACTTGTTCCAGACGGCTGAAACGCCAAAAGAAGCCTGGAAGAAAATCAAGGTTTTCCACGGCGAAGCGTGAAAGTTAGTTAGGAGTTAGGAATGAGGAGTGAGGAGTTGACGCAAAGCGTCTCATAAAATGAACTATTCCCCACTCCCCTTCTCTACTGCCTACTGCCTCTTGCCTACTGCCTAACCTCTACTGCCTACTGCCTTTTTTTCTTTTTTTCTCGTCCCGCCTCTTGCAATTTATTCAAATTTATATTATCATATAGAATAAAAGGGATGATAAGTTCGGCAGGTATTGAATACGCTATTCCCTGTTCCCGCTCCACTTGTACCTGCTATTTTAACCATTCATTTAGGAGAATTCATCATGCGCAGACGTGATTTCCTTTCCTGCGCCGCGTTGGCGGCGGCTTGTACCGCTGTTCCGTCTTTGGCGTTTTCACAGGAAAAAAAGTTTAAAACCGTTTTGAAAAAAGCCGACATCGCCGATCCGAGCAACTTCGCTTATATGGAAGAACTCAAAAAGATGGGTTACGACGGCGTTGAAACCTGGGTCTATTCCGACAAGAGCACAATCGAAGCCGCTGAAAAGCAGCGCAAGTTCGCGGAATCCATTGATTTCAGAATCCACTCGACGATTTACGGCTGGTCTAATCTTCAAACGTATGACGAGGACGATTTCAAAAAGCAGGTTGCCGACGTTGCCAAGTGTCTGGAAATTGCAGCGGCTTACGGCGCGGATACCCTGCTGTGGGTTCCGGCTCGAGTTGGCGGAATGATGCCCAAGCCGTGGGAATTCAAGTACGAATTCGACGAAAAGACGAACGTCGTTACCAAGGTTGCCGAGGGCGACAACGCTCCGTATGCGGAATACATCAAATTGCAAAACCACGCCATGGAACAAACCCGCCGCGCGTTGGAAACGCTCATTCCCGTCGCGGAAAAGAACAACGTCATCATCGGCTTTGAAAACGTCTGGAACAACCTCTGGTGCATGCCGGACGTCTTCGCCAACTTCGTCAAGACGGTTGACAACAAATGGTTCCGTTCGTACTACGACATGGGCAATCACGTTCGTTACGCCCCGACGGAAGAATGGGTCAAAGCTCTCGGCTCGACGATTGTCAAGCTGCACATCAAGGGCTTCAAGCTCAATCCCAACGGACACGACGGCAAATGGTGCTCGTTCCGCGACGCGTCGATCAACTGGCCGGTGGTTCGCCAGGCTCTGGAAGACGTCGGATACAGCGGATTCGTTTCCATCGAACAGGGCGGCGACCGCAAGAAGCTGTGCGAAGAACTCCAACTCGTCTTTGACGGCAAATAATCGAGAAAGCTTTTAGCCTCTAGCTCCTAGCTTCTAGCTTTTGATGTTAGCATTGCTGGCATTAAATGTTAAACATTGAGCTGTTAATGCCCAAGCTAACGGCTAGAAGCTAATAGCTAGTAGCTCATTCTTGAACAACAAAAAAACCCGAACTGTAATCATACAGCTCGCGTTTTTGTTTGTCTTAGAATACCTGATTAGTAGCGGTAGTAATCCGGCTTGAACGGGCCGTTCTTCGGGATTCCGAGGTAGTCCGCCTGTTTCTGGGTCAGCTTGGACAGCTTCGCGCCGACGGCGTCCAGGTGAAGGCGAGCGACTTCTTCGTCCAGCTTTTTGGGCAGAACGTGAACGCCGAGCTGGTATTTTTCCGGTTCCGTCCAGAGGGCGACTTGCGCCAGCGTCTGGTTGGTAAAGGAGTTGGACATGACGAAGGAGGGGTGTCCAGTCGCG
>JAZRTH010000221.1:0-2741 GCA_045651945.1 Thermoguttaceae bacterium | reverse complement strand
ATCCAAAGCAGCCGCGGGTTTCGCCCGGCATGACGTTGGTGAAGGTACGCATAACGTGAATCGCCATGCCGTTTTCGTCTAACATTTCAAAGTAGACGGACTTGCCGGCGGGCAGTTCGAAGTAAATGCTTCCATCCGGTTCAATCGGAACGGTGCCGAGGATTCGTTTGACGCCTTCAGCCTGGAAGACGGAAACGGCGGGACCGTCGTGCTGAACGGTTTTAACCCAGGTCGTGTAGTTTTTCGGGTCCATTTGAACAACGCGAATCGCCTTGCCTTTTTCTCTCAGGATTTCCGGAGCGTTGTCAAAGACGTTGTTGGAGTACAGATATCCCGGTTTGGGCTGTTCGCCAGAACCAATTTTCGGCCAATCGACTTTGTCTGGAACGACAGTCGGAACCGGACGCGGTTTGAGAGGCATGGCGTACCAGGCGTTGGCGTTTTCGGACTTGTGAATCAGTTCCTTGTTTCCGTAGACGTCCTGCAGATAAACCATGAAGAACCAGCCGTTGTGCGGACCGTTGTAAAGGTGTCCGCCGTAACGAGCGGAAACGAGCATGTATTCTTCAGACAGCGGGAACGGGGACTTGTACGCGAAGTACTTGCCCGCCTGATGGTAATCGTATGACGGAGCCGGGTCTTGCGGTCCGTTGCCGACTTCCGGCCAGGCGACTTCTCGAGTAATGCGTTCCAGACCGTCCGGGTAGTTCAAGCCGCGAGTCGGGTCAACGTAACCAATCGATCCGTTAAACCAGGCGTGGTGTCCAACAGCGGTGAAGACGATCTTTTTGGAGTCCGGAATGGCGCGGGCTTCGGTTAAGACGTCCGGCCAGGTGGACTGGTTGCCCCACAGGGTTTGCGTGTTGGTTCCGTCCGGGTTCATTGTCCAGAGGGACTGAACGCGCCACAGAGCTTTATCGGTGTATTCCCAACGGGTGTAGATAACGCGGCCGTCGGGAAGCATGTTGGTCATGTATTCCGGTTCGCCGTTGGCGGAAATAACGTAGATGTTCTTTCCGTCGCCGTCACAGCGAGTAACAGCGAACGCGTGCGTCATGGGCATGCAGCGAACGTAGCTGCCTTGACGAGACGAGCAGAAAACAATGTGACCGTCCGGCGTGTAAATCGGGTCGAGGTCGTCGTAGTCGCCCTTGGTCAGCTGACGGCAGTTGGTTCCGTCAACGTTGACCTTGTACAGGTGGAACGACTTTTCTCCCAGGGGACGATAGCAGAAAAGAACTTCTTTGCCGTCGAACGACAGGTCCGGACGCCAGAACGCGCCGTCCATCGGTTTGTTGTCGATGGTAACGTCTTTGAGAATATCCTTTTTGATTTCCAGCGGGTTCAAACCGACAACGAGCAGCTTGCCGCCGTCAACCGCCATGTAGCCGTTGCGGTGACGAGCTTCGTGTCCCCATTCGTCGGTGGCGTCGCCCGGCTTTCCTTTCGGATACGGGTTGGAAACCATCAAAATGGAATCGAAGTCAATCAACGGGTTGGAGAACATGATGTCTCGTTTGACTTTACGGACTTCAAAATACAGAGCCTTGAAATCCTGATTGGGGTCGGCGTCGAGTTTTTTCTGAAGGTCGTCCAGCTTAGCGACTTTGTCGGACAGGTCGATGTCGTCTGACAGATCGCCGATGCGTTCCGCCGCTTCTTTAGCCCATTTAATTTCGTTGGCGACTTTGCCAGCGTCGAAGGCGTTGTCCGCCTGGAAGGACCAGTCGTCAAGAATCTGCTGCTGCGCTTCCGGACTTAGCTGATCAAAGGGCGTGTATCCAGCCCAGGCAGCCGCGCAGCACATTGCGATCATGGCTGCAAATGTTTGAACAAATCGAGGCATGTTCTCTCCTTTCAAATAGTAAAATATTATACGGTTTACATTTCAGATTTATTCCGATTATTCTCATTTTACCAGAACCGGAATTTCATTGCAATAGGGCAATTAGGAAATTTTTTGAGATTTTTTAAGAAAAAACAAAAAGCCGGGATTGTCGAGAAGAGCTTTGCTCCGCTTACGTGGAGCGCTGCGCCCCCAAGACTCCGCCTTGTCCAAAGCCCCAGAGACAACCTCGGTTGAGTCCGGTTCGCGGGCGTCTCGCCCGCCAACGAAAAAAAGAGCCGGAGACAACCTCGGTTGAGTCGATTGATTGGAAGGCGGTAATGGAGTTCGCGAAGCGAACGGAATTACGCTTAGGCGAGCCACGGGTGTTAACCCGTGGGTGTGAACGAAGCGAAGAAAAGCCTCACGCAAAGTCCGCAAAGTTCGCGAAGTTATTAATTGATGAATGCTTTGCGGCGGAAGCCTCCAAAAGCCCGTTTTCGTAGCCAAAAACCACAGACTCTCTGGATCGCGGCTGTCTCAGCCGCCGAAGAATTTAAAACACGAAAACCTCAAAAAGAACAAAACAAACGAAAAATATAAAAATTCTTTCGTCTTTTTCATTACTTTCGTATTTTTTTAAAATAGATGCGGCTGATACAGCCGCGATCCAGTAATTCGGAGGGGATCGACACGCTCTCATGATTCTTGGAGGCTTCCACATTTCCTTGACGGCTTTAGCCGTCAAGTTGGCGCCCGAGGGCGGGCGCCATCCAGAGGGCGTTTCCGGCTTCGTCATTTTGTTTAGAACGCTTCTCGACGTTTCGGTTCGCCGTTGGCGAACTGCGTAATTTAGCTCACTGCGTTCGCTCCATTACCGCCTTTCATTTTACCTAAGTCGGGGGCCAAGCGGTCT
>JAZRTH010000220.1:0-4866 GCA_045651945.1 Thermoguttaceae bacterium | reverse complement strand
GGTTTTGCCCAGATTCGTTTCCGCCGCTTTGAAAAACGCTCCGCTGACCGTTTTTGACGACGGGGCGCAGCGACGCTGTTTTATCCACGTTTCCGACGTCGTCAAAATTATTCGCGAACTGGTTTCAAAACCCGATAATTCCGGTCAAATTTACAATATCGGCTCTTCGGAATCGATTTCAATTTTGGATCTGGCGAAAAAAGTTATCGCTCAAACCGGGTCAAAATCGACGATCGAATTTTTGCCCTCCACCGCCGTTTACGGGGAAAATTTTGAAGATTGTCGCTGGCGCACTCCGGACGTTTCCAAACTGTTTTCCGCTATCGAATACCGACCCCAATTTTCGCTTTCCGACGCGATTTCGGACATCGTTGCTGCAATTAGCAATTAGCAATTTGCAATTAGCAATTACGCAAGCGCTGCTCGTTGGTTGTACGCAGGTCAGCCCGTACACGGATTTGACGGATTGGACGGATTTCCACAGATTTCTTGAATTGGGATTTTCTTTTTTCCCAAATTTTTGTATGTCAGTTTTTTATCTTTAGACTCATTTTTCTTCAATTGCTAATTGCTAATTGCAAATTGCTAATTTTCAAAAAATTCGTCTTGACAAAAAACAGGGCAGGGCGTACAATATCGCCAGTTCAATCGATAAAGGATTATTCGATTTATTTCCATGGAAGGATTTTTTATTCAATGAGCGCAACGTCTAAAAAAGACCGGGACAAGCAGAAACGTCTCAAATTGAGCGTTGAAATTCTAAAGGCTTTAGGACACCCGGTTCGTCTGCAGATGGTTCAGATGTTAGAGCAGGGCGAGCTTTGCGTTTTGATCTTCCAGGAATATTTTCAGCTGGACTTTTCAACGATTTCCCGGCATCTGCTCAAACTGACTCACGCTGGCATTCTGGACTTCGAAAAGCGGGGCAAGTTCGTCTATTATCGCCTCAAATGCCCGTGCATTTTGGGAATAATTGAGTGTCTTCAAACCGCGGCGGCAACGTGATTTTCTTGCTAAAAAATAATGTCTGGGTCATTTTGCCAAATATGCAAGTTTAGAACATTTGGTCGTTTGGCAAAACGTGCGGCGAGGCGCCGCTCTCAATCCGCGCTGCCGCGCGAGACGTATTATACCCGCTCCCGTTGGTCGCTTGCTTTTTGATGGGACAGTCCGTTCACGGATTTAACGGATTAGATGGATTTTCACCGATTGGTTCTTTGTCTCAAAACAATTGTAGAATGATATTGCGATCTATTGAATAATAAATAATCTTCGACCTCCGCTTTGCGCCAATTACTAATTACTAATCACTAATTACTAATTAACCTTAAACGTCAGCGTCGCCGCTGATTCGTTCTGCTCCCCTTCGGGCAGACCCCAAACGCGGATCGTGTATTCGCCCGGCGCGATGTCAGCAGGGAGCGCCAGTTTAACGTATTGGAAGAAAGTCTTTTCTTCTGCAGGGACGTTGGAGGAATTGTCTTGAGATGTGATTTGTTTCCCTTGGCTGTCTTTGACTTCAAAGCCGGAACGGAGGTTCGTTATCGCGTTGGGATTGTCGAATTCCATATAGAGCAAAAGCGTCTGTCCGGGGGAGAATTCGTACGGCTGATTAACAGCGGTGAAGTCGCCCAATTTTCTGATAGATGTAACAAACGTGAGCGATTTGATCTGGAACTTTTCTTCAATCGGGGCGACCGCGGCGCATTGCTGTATCGGCAGAGCGGAGTCCAGAGCGTCTTCCAGTTCCGACGGTTCAATAATAACGTTTGCCGCTGAACTGTTTCTTGGCGCAGAGTTGTTTACTGCTCCGCTGGGAGTTCCCGGGGCGTCAAAAATTTCGTCTGGAATGTCCTGTGACGAATTCCCGCCAGCCGGCTGACTTGGGGGTTGACTGGCGTCCGGTTCTAATCCGGGAAGTTCTTCCAGATAAACGCCGGACTCCATCAGTTTGGAACCGTCCATTGATTTTGGCAGCGTGACGTTTTTCTTTTCTCCAGCAGGCGAAGCGGCATTTATCGCTCCTGGATTTTTATCGACGTCCAGGACGGTTGGCGTCATGGTCAGTTCGTTGGGTTTGACAGGCTGAGTTTCCGGCATGACGTTATTGGCGCCGTTCCATTGATCTTTGGGTACAGTTTGCGAGGACGCGACTTTCAGCGCCTCGGGCGAACTGGGCAGAGGAGACAGTTCCGGTTCTTCGTAGCCAACTTGTTGAATATTGGATGTCTTGGCGGGGACGGCGTCTGTTTTGGGCAGACGCACGACTTTAATATCGGGTTCGCTGCTGACGCTTGACGCGGCGACGGCGTTCGGCTTTATTTCATCAAGCGTCGCGAGCTTTCCTCCGTTGGCAAACGGGTTTTCTACCTTGGACTGAGCTGCATTACGAGAAGCGGTCTGAGTTGCCGTTGGGACGCTATGGGCGGCAGGCGCGGTTCTGTGAGCCATTTCGACGGGTTCCAGCGCAGGCATGTCTGGAATGACCGGCGCGGGCGCGGCAGGGACGGTCGCAGCGCTTTTGGCAAGCGGCTCGCTGGGTTGTTTCATCGCTTTGGAAGAACTCGAATAAAAGGACGAACAGCCTGACATCAGACAGACGACAGCTGTCAAAACGATTATCTGTAATGTGTTTTTCATGACGTTTTATTTCGAATTAAATAAACGTATTGCTCAGCCGCCAGGGGAGTAGGAAACCGGCTTCGCAAGCGTATAGAAACGCTTAACGATGCGCGTTCCGGCGCTCGATATTGACGGCTTGTAACTATATGATATTGTAGAGTAGCGTTTTTTTTGTCAGAGGTCAAGAGGAATAATTGATATAATCGCTACTCTTTTAATAACCGATTTAACAGGACAAAAAAACAGGAATTTATAGCGAATCCAGCCTTCAGGACGATATACAAAGCGTTGTATTTCGTTATAACTAATAGTATGGGGTTAGGGGCGATATCGGAACCGGAATCGGAGTCTCATTTCAGACTTTTCAAATGGCGAATTGAAAGAGTTCTGTTTGCCGTAGCTGGGGTTCCATCCCGCCTGATATAATACAATACAACGCAGAAACCAAATAAAACGGATCAGAGAAATCATGGACGCAATTGACGAATCCCTTAATCTATTGGACACGGCCTTTTGTCCAAGCAGCCCGCAGTCTCCGCTGGAGACGTATCTGAAGGAAATTAACGACACCGCGTTGCTGACTTCAGAAGAAGAGCAGGAACTGGCAACCCGAATCGCTCAGGGCGATCCGGAAGCTCGCGATTTGATGGTCAGAGCCAATCTGCGCCTTGTGGTCAATATCGCGCGCGGATATATGAACAAAGGGCTGAGCCTTCCGGATTTAATCGAGGAGGGCAATCTTGGTCTTATGCGCGCTGTGGAGGGCTTTGATCCGGATATTGGAACGCGGTTTTCTACGTATGCCTCTTACTGGATTAAACAGTCAATTAAACGAGCGCTAATTAATACGTCCAAGCCGATTCGCATTCCGGCTTACATGGTAGAACTGCTTTCGAAATGGCGCCGCGCGTCGGCTCGTCTTTCTGAAGAACTGCGTCGAAATCCGTCTCCGGAAGAGATTGCGCGCATGCTGGCGCTGCCAAAAAAGAAACTTTCAATTGTCAAAAAAGCAATTCACATATATAATAGAACGCCGCAGTTTGAGCAGCCGGAAGCGGGGCGTTCTCTGGCGGAAATGCTCATGGACGAAAACGCCAAAGACCCGGAAACGGCTACGGTTTATCACGACAGTCTGAAAATCGTTTTTGAAACGATGCAGGACATGAACGAGCAGGAGGCGATGGTTCTGAAAATGCGTTACGGTCTGGACGAATACGAGCCGAAAACGCTTAAAGAAATCAGCGAAACGCTCGGTCTGACTCGCGACCGCGTTCGTCAGATTGAAGCCAACGCCTTGGCGCGACTTTACGACAGTCTCAACGGCATTCAGCGTCGGGTCGATAAAAAACAGCGGTAAGATAGCGCGTCCGCCAGAGCGGATTGGGGAAATATGTTTTCTCGACTGAAAAACTGGTGGAATCAACCTTGCGGAGCGAAAGAACTTCTTATTATCGCTCTGCCTTTAATTATTTCGACGTCGTCGTGGAGTATAATGCACTTCATCGACCGACTGTATCTTGCATGGTATTCCAAAGAGGCGTTAGCGGCGTGCATGCCAGCCGGAATGACGCATTTTACGATATTCTGTTTTCCGCAAGGCGTTGCTGCGTATTGTGTTACGTTTGTCGCTCAGTATTGGGGAGCGAAACGTCCGGAACGAATCGCGTCGGTCGTCTGGCAGGGGTTGTATATCGGATTCCTGTTCTTGCCGATTATCTGGCTGACCGGTTTGGCGGCGCCGTGGTTTTATAATTTTCTGGGACATTCCGCCGACGTCGCCGCTCACGAGGCGGCGTATTACCGGTCGTTGTGCGTCTGCGGCGGCGCGTGTATTATGTCTGCTGCCTTGACCGGCTTTTACAGGGGGCGAGGGCAGACGTGGATCGTCATGATTGTCGATACGCTGGCGTCCGCTTTGAATATAGCTCTTGACCTTGTGATGATTTTCGGAACGGCGAAGATTTCCTGGTGGTTCCTGCCGCAGATCCCGGAACTGGGAATCGTCGGGGCGGGACTGGCGACGTCAATTGCCGTCTGGTTCAAGACGATTGTCTATTTCGCGATCTTCTGGTCGAAACGCAACCGGACGGCGTTCAATACGCTGACGAACTGGAAATACGACTGGTCTGTCATGCGCCGGCTGCTCTATTTTGGCGCGCCGAGCGGGCTACAGCTGATTGTCGAGAACTTCGCCATGACGTCCCAGCTGCTCATCATGGGCGTTATCGGCTCCGTAGAAATAGC
>JAZRTH010000219.1:0-2296 GCA_045651945.1 Thermoguttaceae bacterium | reverse complement strand
GTCTTCACCGATAAAGACAAGACCGCGTCAGACGCCAACGTTATCAACACGCCGGTTTGGGCGGTTCCCTACGATTTGGACGATTCCGGCGCAGTAGACGTTCAGGATTTTGTTACATTTGCAACTTATTACGGATACGTTCCCGACCCCGCAGTTAAAGATACAATGTATTATTGCGATTTTAACCGGTCCGGAACGATTGAAACCAACGACTTTGTTCTTTTCGCAACGTATTACGGGCGATCGTACGCTAAAAACGGCGCAGGCATCGCCATTGCGGCTCAATCCAATGCTGACGCTGTAAACGCGCAAGGAGCCGCGCCTGTTGCAGAATCAGTTATTGCTCCGGCGCAAAGCGAGGAATCAAATCAAGTCTTTGTTACAACAATTCAACTTGAACCTGCGGCGGACGCGATTTTAACGCCTATGTCCAGTTCAAACGCTTTTGCATCGGCAATTTATTATGCAGACGTCATTCAGGTTTCAAACGCTTCAAACGCGCTGGTAAATCAGGCAGAACAGGACACCTGTTACACCATTGAAGAGAACTATACATTTGAACACGTCGCTAATAACAGCGCAGTATCAACAGACGAAAATAGCGCGTTAAATCCGAATAATGTAGACCTATTTTTCGATCTGGAGCTGTTCATCGATGACGAAGATTCCGATTGGGGAAACGAGTTGGACGAGGATTTGTTGCCCAGTTTACCTAATCGGAACTCTTTAGCTAATTGATACAACAAGAAATCTTCTGGCAACTTTTCTAAAAATAATTCCAGAAATTCTCATCATTTTCTTGCCATGTAACCTAGAATTCATTCAGAAACGTGAGGGAGACATTTAGGGAATAAATGAATTCCTCGCGTTATTCGGAATGTGTTATTTCTATTGAGGCAAAGGGATTTTGCTTTTGTATGGAATGCAACGACAAATTCCCCGCTCAATCCACCCATTTGATACAATAGTCAAAAAGCGAATATTGCTTATAATCGGCAAATCGCCGTCTGACTTCATAATAAAGCCATGACTCGCAGCATACCTTCCATTATCGTTTTGTCGCTGATGTGTTTTACCATAAGCTACGGTCTTGTTCGTTTTCCTGACGCTGGAATCCTGGACGCCGCTCAAGGCGTTGGTCCACAAGTCGCGGGAGCGTCGTCAGAATCACAGAAAACTGAAGTTCTGAAACCGACTATTGACGGGTCGGTTCCGCAGCAGGAGGAATCCTCCGTTACGTCAGCGCTGCCAGAAGAACAGGCGATTTCAGAAGATCTGTATGTTACGCAGCCGACGACGGCCATAAAGGAGATGGCTGACTCCGCGTCTGATAAAGAAGCTTCTGAAAACAAAGAATCTTCTGAAAAAGCCGCCGAGAAAGCGCCGGAAAACAAAAAGAAGAAGTCGAATAAAGGAGGGAGCAAATCAAAAGAAAGCAAGAAGTCCGCTGACATTCCTGCGGATAAAACTGAAAACGCTCCTGAAAAATCCGAATCAAAAGACGATCAACTGCCAACGCTGGAAAGCGAACCGGTCAGCCTGCCCGTTGAAAACGTCGATCCTGTGTTAATTGGAATTCCTGACAACGACAAGTCCGCTCAGGACGATTCCATGCCCATCGAATCAGACCTGAATCCTTTGCCAATGATTGACCCATTGAATTCAGAAATTCCTTCGGTTATCGTTGACAACGGTCCGTCTACTCCAAAACCGGAAACGGAAACGCCTGAACAGGACGCGCTTTCAATACCGGAAATGACGCCTGACGATTCACAATCAACAGAGAAATTCTGGGATGATTATTTTAACGAAAACGCGCCGTCAAACGCTTTGCCAACCAACAAAGACAATGCGCCAGCTGAAACGGTACAGCCGCCAGTCGCTCCAGAGCCAATGGTAATTAAAGCAGACCCTAACGCTCATGATATTCCGGCAAAAAGCAGAGAAAAGAAGTCCGCTAATAAAGACGCCTTGACTCTGCCAGGGTTAGACGATCCGCAAAACGTCCGTCCGAACGCAGATCAGCCGGATACCGGAACAATCCCCATGGAATCGTTCCCTCTGGACGCTTCAGCCACGCAGAAAGTCAATTACACCGTAGAATGTCAGCAAGAGCCATACGACTCGTACGGATTCAACATTCCAGCAACGGGACCGATTATCGTCAGACGTCTGCCATCAACTGAAAATTCCATCGACCCGATTTACAACAACGCTCAATTGGACAGATTCGCGTTGTAGGATGTTAGACGCGCCCAAAAATCGTAGCCCCCAGATTTATCTGGGGGACTAAAAA
>JAZRTH010000218.1:0-5072 GCA_045651945.1 Thermoguttaceae bacterium | reverse complement strand
TTCGACAACATCGCCTTTGGTTTGAACGTGCGGCCTCGCGCCACGCGCCCGACCAAACAGGAGATTCACGACAAGGTCATGGAACTGCTGCGTTTGATTCAGCTGGAATCGTTTGCCGACCGGTATCCCAACCAGCTTTCTGGCGGTCAGCGACAGCGTGTCGCGTTGGCGCGCGCCCTGGCGGTAGAACCCCAGATTCTGTTGTTGGACGAGCCGTTCGGCGCTCTGGACGCCAAAGTTCGAGTCGAACTGCGCGCCTGGCTGCGCCGCTTGCACGACCAGATTCACCTGACAAGCGTTTTCGTTACCCACGACCAGGAAGAAGCTCTGGAACTGGCAGACCGCGTCGCCGTCATGAGCAACGGGAAAATCGAGCAGTTCGACACGCCGGACGTCGTTTTCCATCACCCGGCGTCTGAATTCGTCATGAACTTTTTGGGAACGGTCAACCAGTTCTCCGGGCGCGTCAGCAAAGGACTCGTTCAGATCGGTCAGTACAAGTTCCGAATCCCGGACGACGTCAACCTGAGCGAAAGCGGAACAGCCGCCATTTTCGTTCGCCCGCACGACGTCGCCATTTCCAACCGTCCGCAGCCGGATAAAATCTGCCTGCGCGCGCTGGTTAAGAACGTCCATTCCGCCGGCGCCCACGTTCGCGTTGACCTCGTTACCGAAACCAACGACGAACTGACGGCTGAACTGTCCCATCAGGAAAACGAGCTGCTTCAGGTTGCCGTCGGACAGAGCGTTTTCGTTCACCTGAGAAATCTCCGCATCTTCGGTCAGGAGTCAACGATGAACTCGGAAGACAGCATCTGAATTAATTAGGAGTTAGGAGGGAGGAGTGAGGAGTTGACGCTTCGCACTCCTCATTGTTTAATTGTTCCCAGTAGCTCCCAGAAACTCCTAAATTTCCGTCTTATGCTCTATTATATCTTGTCTATATTACCTATCTTTCCATCTTTTTTCTTGAATTTTTCTGTTTGGCGCTTTTTTATGAAGAAATTTGGTGTATAATATATATTAACTAAAAGTGTAATTATATATTTGCAGTCGGTTGTATCGGTGCAAATGTAGTTATATAATCGTTATCCAGTTTTCCCAACGAGGGAGTAAAAACATGGCTAATAATCAATATCGTTCATTTCAATCCGCCAGCGTTTTGACGCGCGGTCGGATTATCATTTGCATTCTTTTTGCGCTTATTGGCGTCAGCGTTTACGCTCAAGACACCGTATTTCGATACAGCGCCGCATCGCCGACAACGTCAAACGCTTCCGGTACAGACATCTATCAGGTTCAAACGGCAAGCGGAGCTGCGTTAAACGACGTGTTTAAGCTTACCGGTACAGCCTCGCAAAATACAGGTCTGGATATCCGAGGCGCATCTTTGAACTTTACAATTCAGTCTGATACGCCTGGCGTAACGCGAACAATTAAGAAAACCGGCGGCAACGGTCGTTTTTACAACTTCAACGAAGCCAGCGGAACGAATGCGGCAATGACGCTCAAAGATTTGTCCATTCAGGGGTCTGACAGCGTCATTACAAACGCAATCGGTCTTTTCCTGCATAATTCTACAACTAACAGCAGGTACGATGTAACAATAGATAATGTTGCATTTTCAGGCTTTAAAAACGGGAATTACAAAGGCGCGGTGTTTGCCTTTGACCGCGGCGATTTATACATGACAGTTTCAAACGGTCTTACCTTTGACACAAACCGAACGAATGCAGCATACGGCGGAGCAATCGACATGGAAAACTCTGGCAAGCTTGTCATTACTGGAGACTCCATTATATTTAACAATAACTACGCTAAATCGTACGGCGGCGCGATTCATGGTTCTAATACTACTATTACCGGCAATATTGTCAAATTTACAAATAATACAGCTGATACCGAACTGGGCGGCGCCGTCAACCTGTATAACGGAACTCTAACGATTAAAGGGCAGGGCGACAATCCTGTAATTGAAATCAGCGGCAATAAAGCGGCAAAGTTAGGCGGCGCGATTCGAGGGAATTCCGCTTTTTCAAACGGCGCGTATACCTTTGCCAATAACACTGCTGGAACTGACGGCGGCGCGATTTATTGCGATTCTGTTACCTTTTCCGGCGACAATACGTCTGCTGTGTTTACTGGCAATACTGCTGCTGGAACTGGCAACGATCTGTATGTAAACGGCGCTTCCGGCACAGTGTTAAGTTTTACCGACAGCGGCTCCTATTCTTTTGACGGCGGCATTCACCTTGCTAACGAAGGCGTACAGACTGTCATCAACAAAGCTCAGGTTACGATTGCCGGTCGAGCAAACGATTCTACCAATAATTATCAATTGCAAAGCGTTTCCATTTCCAACGGCGGCAAGCTGACGGCTAATTTAGACAACGTCAATTCTCTTACTGGTACGTTTAACGTTGGATCTACCGGTTCAACAGGAACGATGGAACTGAACGTTGGCGCAGACGTTTCCAAAGAGATAACGTTCTCCGAATCGTTTAAGGTTACCGGAGACGGCGCTCTGGTCAAATCCGGCGCTGGTACGCTGACGCTGTACGGCTCAAACGGTAGTTTGGGCGAGACAAAGGTTTCCGGCGGAACGCTCGTTCTGGGAAACGGCGCAAATATGGGGGCTTCCAAAGTAACAGTTGGAACAGGCGCGACGTTAAAGACGGGAACGGATATATCCTATTCCGAAATCGTTCTCAATGGCGGCGCTTTTGTAGTCGGCGACACGTCATATTCCAGTGAAATAACGATAGATACGCTTACTCTTAACAGCGGAAAAATTTGCTTCGATTTTAATAACGCCTACGGCGACTACGACGCTGACTGGCTTCATGTTTCTTCTGCCACCCTGAATACCGGGTATATTGATTTGACTTTTAATAGCAGCAGCGCTGACGAGTGGTGGACTGTTATTAATGGTTACGAAAACGGGTTCTCCCTGATTGACGGCGATATCGTCAATTACGCTCAATTCAATCCAAACAACGTTAAAGTTTCTGTCAACGGTACGCCGTCCAACGCGTGGACTCTTGTGGCTCGCGAAAAGGAACTTGTACTTTATGCTTCTGATGGCGGAGACGATCCGGGTCCCGGACCGGGTCCTGGACCTGATCCTGGCGATAATACGTGGTATGACGCCAACACGTCTGATATTTACGAATCGAGTTGGACGATTGACGGAACGAATAAAGTCGGCGCCAAGTTTACCGACGGCGGCTCTGACGCGCCGTTTTCCGGCAACGTCTATATGAACGCCGACGGGACTTTTAACGTCACCGGCGCCCGCAATCTGACGCTTTCCAACGCGATTTCCGGTTCCGGCGCAATAGATAAAACCGGAGAGGGAACGTTAACGCTCAGCGCTGCAAACAGCAATTTTACCGGCGCGACAAAGGTCTCAGAGGGAACGTTGACTCTGACGGCGCAAAACGCGATTTCCAATTCCTCTTCCGTTGAAAACAACGCGGCAATTACCATGGGAGCCGCGCAGTCGCTCAATAACCTGTCGGGAACTGGAACGATTGACAATGGCGGAAACGCTTTGACGCTCAATAATACTGCGGCAACCGAGTTTTCCGGCGTAATTTCCGGCTCGGGGGCTATGGTTAAATCTGGGTCTGGAACGCTGACGCTCTCCGGCGCCAATACGTACACCGGCGCAACGACGGTAAATGCCGGCTCTTTGACGCTGGCGTCCGGCGGCGCTCTTGCCAGTAACGAAATTACGGTTGGTCCTAACACAACCGCCGAGATGACAATCCAATCAGGAGCGACTGTTACAACTAACGGCGCGATTTACGTTGGTATGGACAGCGGTTCAAACGCTGTGCTTAACGTTGAAGGCGGAACGGTTAATACCTATTGGCTTCGACCGGGACGCAACAACGGTTCAAAAGGCGTAATCAATATTTCCGGCGGCGTGGTTAATGTCAGCAAACCTGCTTCCGTCTCCGGTTACGACGAATCGGAAATCGGCAATAACGGCTCCGGTAAAATCACCGTCTCCGGCGAAGCCAAATTGAACTTTACCGGAACGGTTCGCATTGCCAACATGGGCAAAGCCGAGTCCTTTATTAATATTCAGGATTACGGCGAGATGACCGTTAAATCGTTGTTTGTCGGTCAGCGCGGAACGAATTTGGGCACCATGACGCTTACGGGTCATGCGAAGCTGACGATTGAAAACGAGCTTAACGTCGGTACGAACTCCGGTTCCAAGGGTACGGGTACGATGACTCTTAAAGATTATGCAACTGTTACGCTGGGCGGTACAGCGCGATCCTACGTTGGCTACAACGCGGGAACCAGTACGCTCAACGTTTCAGACAACGCATCGTTTACCGCTACCGGAAAAGGCTTCCTGATCGGCGAGTCGGGAGCAGGCGTCATTAATCAAACAGGCGGAACGATTACATTAAAAACGACAGAAGGTCAGGTATTCCTTGCTGACGCCAACTCTGGAAAAGGAACTCTCAACATCTCCGGCGGAAAACTCAATTTACAAAGTACATTGATTGCCGGCACCCGAGGCACAGCTATAATTAATTTATCGGGAACCGGCGAAATCAACGCAGACGCGACTGTCGTTCTTGCTCCCGGATACGAAACGACGTCCAATACAACTGTCAATCAAACCGGCGGAACGTTTAACGCCAATAATGGAATCGTTTACGGAAATTATTTTGCCAACCGCGGTACTGGCGTTTACAAGCTTTCCGGCGGAACGCTCAATTCGCCGTCAATTAAATACGGTTCGCAAACGCCTGCCAGCGCTTCGTTTGAAGTTTCCGGCGGCGTCGCCAATATTGCTGGAGAGGTTTCGGTTCCGACGACGGTTTCCGGCGGTACGCTCAATGCGAATTCTATTGCGATTCCAGCTGGCAAAGAACTGGCTATTTCTGGCGGTACGGTCAATCTGGGAGATGGCGGCATTACAGCGGCAGGCGCGTACACGGTCAATCTGTCCGGCGGAACTCTGGCAACCAGAGGCGCAAGCTGGTCAAGCGCTCTTAACGCGACAGTGGCAGACAATTCAACTGTAACGTTTGCTCCAGAAGCGG
>JAZRTH010000217.1:0-1735 GCA_045651945.1 Thermoguttaceae bacterium | reverse complement strand
CAACGCCAAGAACCAGCAGCGCCCACGTGGACGGTTCCGGAACTGCGTTGGCGTCCATCGTTGCGTAGACAACGTTGTCTTTAACAGACAGATTCCAGTAGTACGCGCTTTCCGGCGTTAGAAGGCTGTTCCAGAAATCGTCGGTTGCCTGATCGCCGGTAAAATCGACAGCTGTGTCGCCGTTCTTTTGGAAGATAATATCGTACGTCGCGCCTGGGATAGCAGCGCCAACGGTCAATTCCAGAATGGCGTTGGGGTCAATTTCAAACGAACTGGCAGTGAGCTTGTCCATGCCAGTCGCGTCCTGTTCGATTAACAGCGTCGCGCCGTCGTTGAGAATGTACCCGCCGCCGAAAGTCGCCTCGCCAACGGAATTGCCCGGCGAGAAAATCGTGTTAGCGTCAACCGTAATGCCGCCGGTCATGTAGCCTTTCAAATCCAGACGACCGGAGGAAACTGTCAAGCTTTGAACGTCGATTGATCCTTCCGCCTCTCCGTAAATCTGAAGCGTTCCGAGGTCGTCTTTTATGATTGATTGTGCTGTAATCGACCCGATGAACTTGCTCAGTTCGCTGTTGCTAAGCGTCAAAGACTGCCCAGGAGCGTAGAGAGCGGCGGCAACGTCAGTATGACCGGATGCGTCAATACTTCCGCCGGACAGATTGTACAGCGTCCCGCCTTCAGGCAAAGCCAGCGTTCCCGCTTCGACGGTTGTTGCGCCGGTATAAGCGGGAGCTTCTGACAGCGTCAGCGTTCCAGTTCCGGATTTGACAAAGCCGCCCTTGCCGGAAATTGACGATTCCCAAGCGGTTGACTGACCTTCAGCAATGTTGATGGTCAGCTTTTTGCCTTCGTCAATGGACGTCGAACCGAAGGTAACAGAAGAAAATCCTCCCACGTCAATCGCGGAATCCGCCACAACGTTAATCGCGTTTGCCGAGACAAACTCGCCGGTCGTAACAACGGTTGGCTCTACGACGTCGGGACCGACGTTCCATTTTGTCGCCAGGTACTTGGTAACCTCAAGAACTTGCGCGTCCGTCAGGGCTTCTGTATAAACCAGGATTTCTGCAATGTCGCCGCGCCAGCCGCGGGCAGGAACAGTGGTGCCGGTACGTTCCCGGCTGATTGCCGACAACGATACCGCGCCAGTTGCCTGAATGGAAAATACGTCCCAATCCGTTCCAATGCTTGAGGAATTGGTAACAATCTCGCCATTGATAAGGTTTCTGCCGTTTTCTATGTTATCATGAGCGTTAGAAGTCCATAAAGTTGTTCCTGAGCCGCGATGGAAATAGTATTTACCATCCTTGTTTCCAAACAAAAAGCTGTAGTCGCTGGAAGAAGTGTATCCGTTGTCTGCCATAACAGCGAAAAACGTCTTTCCGTTGATAGCTGACGCCATGTCATAGTATGCTGTTCCGTTTGTCGGGAACGTCATAACGGTTAACCCGTTTAGCCCCGCTTCTGTTACGTAGGCGTGAGATGTACTTCCACCGTATCCCGTAAACGTCAAATTGTTATTAGAGTTCGCCAGGTTGTTCCACGTCGTGATTGATGAAGAATCGTCAAAACTGTTGGCGGCAGACGCATCCAGTTGAAGAGCCAGACCGCCGTAATTCGGCAGCGCAGGCGCGGTATAATTGTAGGAGTTGATCGACATCGTTCCGCCGTTAAGAGCGATTGTCGCCTGTTGTGCAACGACCGCTCCGCTAATCGAAGGGCTTCCGCCGGA
>JAZRTH010000216.1:0-6021 GCA_045651945.1 Thermoguttaceae bacterium | reverse complement strand
GCGGCGACGTCGTACTGTTTTGAAATAACATCTGTGGACTGACTTAAATTCTCTTTCAGGAAGTCGGCGCATTGGATGTTTTCCATCCTGTCCGGCAAGACGAGTCCCGTCAGACGATAGACATTAATTCTCAAGTTCGCTTTGCAGGCGAAAACGGAAACCGGGTTGACGTCTCGTCCAACGAGGTTTTGGACAATCAGCGGCGCGGTAACGGAAACGCCTTGCTGACTTGCCCGACGAAGGAGCCTTTTTAGCCCTTGCAGGAGGAAAACGCCGCTGCCGCAGCAGGGGTCGAGAAGGGATTCAAATTCAATCTGGCAATAGCCGAGCGAATCGAGAATTCTGTCCGCCAGCCAGGGCGGGGTGTAGTACTCGCCAAGAGCGTGTCGGACGGTTCGAGGGAAAATCCGATTGTATCCGACTCGAAACAGGTCAACGGGGACGTCTGCATCGGGCACGTTCGTCCAGTTCTTTCCGTCCGCCGCATCCGACTCTGAACAAACGTCAACCGAAACGCCTTCGGTCGCCCCGGATTCGTCCAAGTCGTTTTTCAGATACCGTTCGGCGGCGTCCGCGCCAAAGGTTGCTTTTAGAGCGTCAAAAACCGCAGAGACGAATAGAATTGATAAATTCTCCTGAGTAATTTGGCTTTTAATATCGTCAGGATTGGAACCTGGAAACATTATTTTTAAAAAAATCGTAAAGTTTTAGCTATTAACGGCTATTCACCTTGTAAAATGTTCGTTATATATTATAATAATATAGTATTATAGATGGGCTAACTTTGTATTTTCTCTTTTTGAGAAATAATTCAAGTCCCCCGGCGCAAAATTTTCATTAAATTTCTGTCAGGATATCCTTGATCAGGAATTGTTGAAATTTAATACATAATTCATAATTATACAATCGCGATAGTATACTGGCTTTATGAGTTCCGAGTTTGATCCCTATCGAATATGGCTTGGCATTCCCGTTAGCGAACAGCCCGCAAACCTTTATCGTCTTTTGGGCTTGGCGCTATTTGAGTCGGACGACGACGTTATCAGCAACGCGGCGGACCGCCAGATGGCGCATGTTCGTACGTTTCAGACGGGTAAATATTCAGAACAGTCTCAAAAACTTCTAAACGAACTTTCCGCGGCGCGAGTAACGCTGCTTGACAAAAAGAAAAAGGAAGAGTATGACGCCCGTTTAAAAGCGGAACTCGATTCATCCGGCGGGTCAAGCATGATCAATTTAGGAAATGGGGCGCAGCCTCCGCAAGGTTCTTTTATTGGCGGTCAGTCGTCGGTAAATCTTTCGCCTCCTCCTATCAACGCGCCGGAAGGGTCTTTATTGGGCGTTAACCTCGGGTTGTCGTCTTCGTCTAAAAAGAAATCCGGTTCGTCAGACAAAAGCTCTCGAGAGAAGTCCGGCAAAGGCGCGTCGACAGCGTCATATTCCGGCGGTAAACGAACCAGCGCCAAAAAGAAGAACAATGTAGGCGTTATTGCCGGAGTTGTTGCTGCAGCCGCGGCTCTGGTTGTTGGTTTGATTTTGATTACTACTTCTTCAAAGACCGAGGAAGAGGAGTACGATCCCAACGATTACAGCCAAAGCGAGTTCTTTAAGCAGCAGGCTCAGCTGACTCAGGCGCCTCAACCGCAAGCGCAGCAGCCTGCTAAACCTGAACGTCCTAAACCGGATAAACGTAACAAGGAAGAAAAGCGGAATCACAAAAAGAATAAAGAAACAGAAACCAATAATGAGAACGACTTTGCGCTTCCGCCGGCGGTGGGAGACGCTCCCGTCGTTCCGGATCTGTCCGCTTCTGACGCTGGAACAAAGAAAGCGGACGCCGAAACTCCCGAAAACGCTCCTGCAGAAGGCGCGGACGTTCCTGTTGATGTAACGCAGCTGGTTCAAACGCCGGGGCAGGTTAAAGTCTACGATCAGGTTCAGGCGAAGCCGATAGCGTCGTCTACGCTGTTGACAGACGTTGCAACTCCGCCAGTAAACGCGCTGCATCAATCGGCAGACAGTTTTCATCTGTTGGTTGGATCTTCAGACGCCGGCGGCAAAGCTTCTGTTGTCAATGTTGCGACGGGAGCCGCAGCGCTTTCGCTTACTCCGTCTACGGTTGGCCGTTTTGCAGATTGTAACGCAACTAAAGACGAGAAAATGTACTTCCTGGCAGTCAATCCCAGCAAGCCAACGCTGATGCAGTATCAGGCGGATCTTGTTTCAGACGATCTGATGTCTCAGGCTGATCCTACAGATTTTCGTCCTCAGTCGTTTATTTTCCGTTTTGACTCCAATGGTCAGCCTGTAAAAGAGACGGATTCCCAGTTTGGTTCGTTTGTTAAATTCAAGGGATATCAGATTCTCCAGATCGCGGCTCCTGCCAGCGCGGATACAGGTCTGATGGCAGTTGCTTTGACGGACGGTTTGATTCATGTTATTAACGTGGAGTCTGGCGCAGACTTTATGCGGTTTTATCCGTCCGATTCTGCCGCTCCGGTTCCCGTTTGGACGAAAGACAGTATCGAAGCGTCCAAAAAAGAAAAGGAAAAATTCAAAGCCCTTTTTAAGGTGATCAAACCCTCAGTTGTTCCCACGGCGATGGTATTCCAGTCAGAAAAGTACCTTGCAACGGGCAACTCTCAGGGCGAGGCGTTTGTTTGGGACTTGGAAAATTATTTGCCTGTTGAAGACGCGGCCATTTTCAGTTTGCAGAAGATTAAATCTGTATTCTCTGCCAACGAGTCGAAATCGCCCGTGATCAGTATGCGTTTTGACTCTACGGGTCAAAAATTGTATATCTTCTGGGCAGACGGACATGTCGGCGTATGGGATTGGAAAAATAATCAGCTTGTCAAAAAAGCCTTTGTAGAACAAAAAGTCAAATACGCTCAGATTCTGGCGGACAAGTATCTGTTGGTTCAAAACCTTAAGGGCGAAGTGTCCATTTGGACATGGGATACAGAAAAGGTCAATCAAATTGGCATTTTCAAACGTTTGACGGATCTGGTAATCGCCGATGCGGATCATCTCGTGTTTTGGGCGACAGAGCAAGGCTCTGCCGGATCCAATTTGACCATGTACGCTTTGCCGACGGATTTTGTCGACGCTATGAAAACGCCGGAGTTTGCTCGTCTTTTCAAGGCGATTATCATTTATTCCGTTCCGGAAGAATCTCAGTGGAAGGCGAAGATGGCGGAAGCGGAATTGATAGTTGAAAAACATCTTAAAGATTTGACAGACGATGAGAAAAAAGCCAAGATCCGTGAATTTGTTGATAAAATGCAGGATAACTCGTCGATAGAGCCGAATCTTCGTTATGCTATGTACAAGACGTTTATTCAAACGATGGCTCAGCTGAAGGACAAAGATCGAACATTGGAACTGGTTGACTGCGTTGCAAAAGAATTTGACATTGATAAAAACGAGATGAAGCTTGAAGTCTATTCATTGCTTCTTAAGGAACTGAAGAGTTTTGAACGCATAAAAGCGGCAAATGAACTGCTGAATTTGTGTGAGAAAATGCTTCCCTCCAGCAGCAATAGAGGAATGATTTTAGATGTTGTCAAAAAAGTCAGGCTCGAAAACTATTCCAAAGATATTAGCGAACGCGCCAAATCGTTGCAAAAGGAATATAGCAATTAATAATATATTCTCTTGAATAATGTATTCAATCACGATTACCAATCAGCAGGACGAATTTCAGGTAAACGAATCGTTGATTCATGACGCCGTCCAGGCAGCGCTAAAAATTCACGGCGTTGTCAATGCGGTTATGGATATTGCCATTCTCGACCCTGAAGAAATGCAGCAGGTTAATGCGCGTCATTTAGGACACGATTATCCTGCTGACGTGCTGAGTTTTCTTTTAGAAGAAACAGACGATTCCATCGAAGGCGAGGTTCTGGTCTGTCCGGCGGTTGCCAGCGAGTGGTCAAAGAAGTACGGCTGGGAGCCGGAAAACGAGCTGGTTCTCTATGCGGTTCACGGGACGCTGCATCTGGTCGGATTTGACGACTTGACGCCGGAAGACGAAGCCGAAATGCGCGCGGCGGAACGCGAGGTTCTGGCAGAGTTCAATTTAACGCCGCCGTGGGAGTTAAAAGACGGCGCCGCAGACGGTTCGGAGTCAGACGTCTGATTTTTTAAGATTCTATTCAGAGCGTTTTTTCAGATTCTTTTTTTGATTATTCGTTTTTATGTCCAAAATTCAAACCGCCGTTATTGCCGTTGCCGACAATCGTTTCCCTTTAACCGATGAACTAATCGAGTATTTAACGGATAAATGCAGCGTTGAGCAGATTGACAATCTGACGATAGAGGAGAACAAGCTCACGTTTCGCAGCGGTACCGCGACGTATGCTGTAACGCTTCTTGACGGAAAAATCCCGACGGAACTGCTGCGCGCTCCGTGTTCGTTGGCGTGGCATTGGCCGGAGGCGGCTTTTGAACTCCAAAAGCATGCGTGTCACATTATTGTCGGCGTTTTGGACGAATCCTCCGGCGCGGTTGACGCAGCGCTACGGCTGACGCAATTGACGGCTGCCGTCTGCGCCAATTCCGGAATCGCTCCTCTTGGCGTTCTTTGGACAGGCGGCAAGGCAGACAATCAGGGCGCGCCCGGCTGCGTTCATAAACCGGAAGAATTTGTCGCTCATTCGCAGGGGGCTTCCCGCGACGCGCTGCCGGTTGAACTTTGGGTTTCGTTTATACCGTCAGCATCGCGTAGTAACAATCAGTTTTTCATGACGACGCGCGGTCTGGACGCGTTTGGCGTCAAGGAACTGGAAACGACAGGACAGGGCAAAGACCCTCAATGGGTCTATGAACATCTGTTCAATTTCGCTCATTTTTATTTGACGCACCCGGAAGACGTCAAAGAGAATCAGACGATTGGCATGTCCAACGACGAGAAAATCGACATTCTTGCGGCGTCGTCTCGTCTGGATCCTAACAAAGACGTGCTGGCGCTCAACTTTGACGCGATAGAAACAAACCGTCAAATCGAGGAAGAACGCAACAATCTGCCCGGCGTTGAAACGCCGCTGCCAACGGCGCCCGCTAATCCGCCGGACGACTTGCCCACGTTTTGACGTATAATCTTTGATTCGCGTAATACGAAGCAAATAATCTGAATTCCGGTTTCGCAGCAAACCGGAAAGGAAATGATTTATCGCGGTAACGCTAAATCCTGTTCGCCAACTGTAAGAAGCCAGCTGACGTTCTCTGCAACCGCTTCTGTTCCCAGTTGTCGTATGATTAATTGCTGTTCTTCAATCGAACGATTGGCGTTTAGAAGCAGCGTTGCACGATCAAATGGAAAAAGCATCTGCTCAAAACGCTTCGCTTCCGCTTTAAAACGTTGAAATTTCAATTGTATTGTGTTATAAATTACGCGACTGGTAATAGCTGAAATAATCAGCCCAAGAATGACAAACAACGTTATTGACAAATTCGACTGGCTGCACGAGGGAGAATAAACGAATTTAATAATATCTCCTTTTAGCGGCAAACAGAAAAAGAGAATTACAAGACAGTTTAACAGGACTGCATGTGTAAAATTAAATGCCCTGTTTTGCTTTTCCATTCTTTTGTTTTTCCCGTCGAAATAATAATCTCTTTGCCCTAACACCCAGGCGTTTTTTATAAATAGAATTCTTTTTGACTGTGAAGCAATAAAGTCTGAATCTAAAGGAGTTGACAGAAAAACGTCCAAACCGTTGACAGCCGCGCGAATCCATTCTGTTTCTGGAATCTGATGGGAACGGTAATAGCCGGAAACGCAGTCGCCTATCCCAGCAATACGCCAATATATCTGAATTCGCAGCGCCTCGGCAATGGCTCGGAAACGGTGGTAACGATAATGGTATTTTAAAAATTTGGCAACGTAGTATATTGTGATTAAAATCAATGACAGGATAATATACAACCCTACTGATACAGGCAAACACCGAAATGCATATGGATCGTCTGTTCCAAAGCATGTCCAAACAAAATGGTAAATCGAATCCGGCTCTTTTG
>JAZRTH010000215.1:0-1494 GCA_045651945.1 Thermoguttaceae bacterium | reverse complement strand
AAAGCTACTAGCTATTAGCCGCTAGCTATTAGCTTGTGCATTTGTAGTTCTCGGCGTTAATTGTTAAAGCTGGCAGCTAAAATTACCAAGCTAGGAGCTAGTAGCTAGAAGCTAAAAGCTGACTCGCAATTCGCAACCAATATTTATCTAATATCACAATGTCACAAGATAATACTCAAAAGGCGTGGGGGGGAGTCTTTACTGGAAAGACCGACCCTCTGATGGAAAAGTTCAGCGAAAGCATTTCGTTCGATAAACGCATGTACAAGCAGGACGTTGCCGGGTCGATTGCGCACGCGCGGATGCTGGCGGACGTCGGCGTTTTGACGACCGCGGAATTTCAGGCAATCGAATCCGGTTTGCTGGAAATTCAGGGGCAGATCGAACGCGGCGAGTTTGTTTTCTCGATTGAAAAAGAAGACATCCACATGCACATCGAATCCGCTCTGACGGACAAGCTGGGCGACGTTGGGCGAAAGCTCCATACCGGGCGAAGCCGCAACGACCAGGTTTCGACCGATTTTCGTCTTTGGGTTCGAGACGCCATCGACCAAATCGACGCGCGGTTGGCGGAAGTGCAAAAGGCGTTTGTCGGACGCTGCGCTGGCGACATGGACGTCATTCTGCCGGGTTATACGCATACGCAAAGAGCGCAGCCGGTTTTGGCGCCGCATTACTGGCTTTGTTACACAGAAAAATTTCAGCGTGACAGAGAGCGTCTGGCGGACTGCCGAAAGCGGGTCAATACGCTCTCGCTGGGCGCCGCCGCCATGGCGGGAACGTCGATTCCCATCGACCGGTTCAAAACGGCGGAATATCTCGGTTTTGAGGCCATCGCCGGCAACAGCATGGACGTTTCCAGCGACCGCGACTTCGCGATTGAGTTTGTGTTCTGTCTGGCGTTGATTGCCGAGCATTTAAGCACGCTGGCGGAAGAATGGATTTGGTGGTTTTCCAGCGAATTCCAGTTTATCAAACTGCCGCAGCGCTTCTGCACCGGGTCGTCGATTATGCCGCAGAAAATCAATCCGGACGCGATGGAACTCATCCGCGGCAAGACGGGCAAAACGATTGGCGCGCTGCAAACGCTGCTCGTTCTGGTTAAAGGCTTGACGCTGGCGTACAACCGCGACCTTCAGGAAGACAAACCGGCGGTCTTCGACGCCTTCGATTCCGTCGACGCCTGTCTGGAACTGGTCGCCCCGATTATTCGCGACGCCCAGCTCAACCGTCAGCGCATTGAAGACAAGCTCGACCGCGGACATCTCGACGCCACGACGTTCATGGAATACCTTATCGGCAAGGGAATTCCGCAGCGAACGGCGCACCACATTGTTGGACGTCTGGTTCGACTGTGTCTGGAACGCGACTGCCGGCTGTCCGACCTGCCGCTGTCGGAATTCCAGGCGGAAGACCCCGCTCTGACCGAAGACCTCTACAACGTCCTGGGCGTGAAAAATGCAATCGCAGCGTTTAAGTCCTACGGCTCCACCG
>JAZRTH010000214.1:0-1736 GCA_045651945.1 Thermoguttaceae bacterium | reverse complement strand
TTGAAATTCCGGACATTGACATGGAAGCGGAAATTATCAAAGCGCAGGAGGCGCGCAAAGAGCAAAGAGCTCGAGAAGAACAGCAAGCCATGATGGCGCAACAGCAGCAAATGATGCAGCAACAGCAAAACTATCAGGCTTCAAGACCTCATAACCATCGGCACAGATAATTAACGTCAGCTTTTAGCTGCCCGCGATTTTTAGTGGTAAGTGGTAAGTGGTAAGCGAATCAGGAATATGACGCTTTACGTCCTTTTCGTTTACTGCTTAATGCTTACCATCTTTTTGTTATAATGTTTGTTAAACGTTCTGTTATCGGGCGAGTTATCCTTAAAAACCAGCATGTCAAAATCGCCGCAAAAGAGAGAATTCGTTTTCACTTTTAACGTATACGATTTTTTTGTTTTCAGATCGGGAACAATCTTGATGTATTCTGGACCGCCTTTTCATCACGTGAAAAAAGATTTGACTAAAGGCGAGATTAAAATCGTTTATGATTATGACGATACCGTTTTAGCTCAGGTTTACAGGGACATCCCGTACGACGTCAGCGCTGATTTTTGTAACAATCCTCGTTCAAAAGAGTTTTTTGTCAAGTTCAGAATGTCGCTGGCAGAAGTACAATTGTTTGCCCGCATTTTTAAATTGGTAATAGCTGAAGAACTCCAATGCGATTACGGCTGGGACTTTTCTGCCATTGTTGGCGTTCCTCTCGAAGAGGGAATTCGCGTCTTTAAAGCGTTTGCCGAGCAATGCAGAAAACAAAATTTCAACATAAGATATTCTCCTGATTTTAAGGACGTCTGACTAACGCGACATATCGTCTTTTAGGCTCTCATGATAGAAACAAAACGTTTAAGAATATATCCAGCAAATCGGAGTCAGATGGAAACCATTATTTCCTCTGAAACAAACGCCGAACTGAAAGCGGCGTATTCCGAGATGCTGGATGGCTGTTTGAATAATCCCGATCAATGGGAATGGTACGCAATCTGGATTATTGAACTCAGCAACGGGACGCATATCGGCGATTTATGTTTTAAGGGTCTTGACTCAAACGGCGTCGCGGAAATCGGGTACGGAATTCTGGAAGAATACCAGGGTCAAGGCTATGCGACCGAAGCGGTTACGGCGGCTTTGAGCTGGGCTTTCCAAAACCCAAACGTTACAGCTATCGAAGCGGAAACCGACGCCGATAACGCCGCCTCAAAAAGAGTTCTTGAAAAGTGCGGCTTTGTCGCCAACGGCATAATGGGGAAAGAGGGTCCGCGTTATGCGCTCAAACGGGGGAATAGGGAGTAGTTTGTAAGCTGCTAGCTATTAGCTACTAGCCATTAGCTTGTGCAATTGTAGTTCTCAGCGTTATTATTTAAAGCCTGAAACTAAAATAACCAAGCTAGAAGCTAGGAGCTAGAAGCTAAAAGCTTAATCTCCCTACTCCCTACTCCCTTAACCGCTACTTCTTCTCCACCCGAATCAGGTTGGCTGACAGAGCCGGCAGAACGACCGTGATAGTCGATTCTTCAACCGTCGCGTCGTTGGGTTTCGGGGCGATTCTGTCCGCGGCGCCCAGATCGTTTCGTTTGGTCAGTTTCGCAGTGACGGGTTCGCCTTCTGCCAGTTCCGGAGTAACGACGGTTGCCGTTACAGAACCAATCTTGAACCCCGTAATCGTCAGCTTGAGAGTAACGTCTTCCTCTTTGTTGTTGACCGCTTTGAAGACAACCGTTCTGCCG
>JAZRTH010000213.1:0-2695 GCA_045651945.1 Thermoguttaceae bacterium | reverse complement strand
CGGGAAATGCGGCTAAAGCGATTGGGGAGGGGTTAGCGATTCTGCCGTGGGCTGAAGCCCACGGTTACAAGTGTTGCGTCCCTTCGGGACGTGATTCCGTATTCCATCTTCATCTATCTTCGTAAGAAAAATTACTTGATCTCCTGTTAACTCAGAAATCCTCAATCTCCTCTTCGCCCAGTTCCGATTCCGATTTTAACTTCTCGATAACCTCTTTCTGTTCCGCATTGGGAAACGCCAGCGTCCGCAGTTTGACGTCCAGCGATTCCGGGCAGTTCTCCGCCAGCCATTCCACGTTGGCGGCTCGAAACCGGTTGACAAGATTGGCAACGGTCTGATAGCGAACGGGAAAACTGTATCGCGGAAAGAGGAAGTAGTCAAACATGGCGATAATCGCCATTATAAGCGTTGCTGCGAGCAGGTAAGTGACAAAAACCAGAGAAAACAGCATCCACATATAGTGACAAGTTGTCAAAATTGGAATTCTGTCAATTAGAAAATCCCTTGGCGCCGAAATATTAAACGAGCTGAAATACACGACATATCCAACTCCTATTGCAAAGCCCGCTGCAACAAACCAAGAAAGAAAATTCAAAAACCATTTAATTATTACAGAGCGCGAACTAAGCAGGAGCGGAATCATGTATGGCAGATTGAATTTCTCTTTCGTCATTTCCTCCAACAGACCATTCCAAACGGAATACGCTTTGTTTCCATGGAATAGAGAATCCAGTCGGGTTTGTAAATTCAATTCATTTTCTGGAATTCTCGACTGACAAGACAGAAAATCGAGTATCTTCTTACAAATCGGGCAGCCGGATTTGGCAAGCGTTTCCGCGTCGGGGTCAGAAATTCTGAAAAGGTTAATTTCCTTGAGATAACGCGACAGTTTTTCTACCGTATCGTATTCTTGCTTGAATACATTCGTATAAAATCTAAAAGGCAGATAGTCTAAAATAAAGTAGATAAGAATATAAATTCCAAGATAGAAATACAAAAACTGACATATCCAAAAATAGGCAAATCTTAGCCACTGCGGGAAACACTCAATGACGTTAAACGCATTGAGTATTCCAATCGGAATGGACAAGACCAAAATAACTACAAAAGCAACATTAAAAGGGGATGTAAATTTTGATACAGACCGAGGCATTCGGAGAAATTCTGCTCGTCCCGTCTCCCAATCCTGATATTGCAAATCGTGAATAAACCGCTTCCAGTTCCTCTCGCGTCCTTTGGCGGGAAAGAGTTCTTCCAAATGCGTCTTAGGCGTAATCGGAACAGCCGGGCAGACGTTGTCCTTCTGAAGATGCTGCAATGTTTCAACGACAACGTCGTACATGGAAAATGAATCAATTTGCGCCGTCAGTTCCGGGGCGAGATATTCAACCGAACCGGAATCGGAGCTGGACTCGCGTTTCTTCTGAAGAGCGTACAGAACGGAAATCGCTCGTTCGCCGTCGCCGAGAGGTATATCGCGATTCATCTCAACGCCAAAAGCGCTGTCGGGGATATCGTTGACGTCAGAGTTGTTAGATAAATCATCCATTTGGAAACCATAAGTAGTTATATGTTTCTACTGCCTACTGCCTCTTGCCTCCGTGGGTTAAAACCCACGGCTATTAAAATTGAACCGCTACGCGGTTCTAGCGGAATCGCAAGCGCCTTAAAAAATTCTCTCGCAACTCGTTACTCGCAACTACAGATTACAGCTTCTTCAGATAGATGTTTTTGAACTGAACGGTCATGGGCGGGCCAGGGTGAATCTGCATTCCGAACGTGCCGGATTTGAGCTGCGACGGGTCTTCTTCAATCGTCTGGCTCATCATGACGCCGTTGATGTAATGCGTCATGACGTTGCCCTTAACGACGATTCGATACGTGTTCCAGTCTTCAAAGTTGATTTTTTTCGCCAGGTCGGCTGACGTCGCGAACTGTTCCAGAACGACGGCTTTTCTGTCGGTTCCGATCTTGCATTTCTGACCGCGGCCGGTGAGGATTCCGCCGATTTCTTCCCCGTACATGATGCCGGTGTAGTTGTTGCGGGAATCCATGTCCGCCTGATAACCCATCAAGCCCCACTGACGGCGCGCGTCTTTAGCGGCGCGGTACATGACGCCGGAGTTGCCGTTGGTCAGTTTGAAATCGATAAATAGCTCGAAGTCGCTGGCGGGTTCGCCCGTCCAGGCGATGTGCATGCTGTAGGGAACTTTGTGATCCGGAGTCGAAACGCCGGTAATACAGCCGTCTTGAACAGACCAAAACGTCGGGTCGCCTTCCCAGTTGGTCAGCGTCTTGCCGTCAAAAAGGGAAACGTAACCGTCGGGCGCCTGATTGTCTTCCGCAAAAGCAAAAGACGCGCAGAGCGCAAACGCGACTAATAAAAATGTGAGTTTTTTCATGATAATATATGGGTTAAGGGTTGACAGGCATTAGGCAATAGGCAGTAGGCAGTAGAGATTTTTAAACTATTGCCTCTTGCCTACTGCCTACTGCCTTATTTCAGACCTCCGGCAATTCCCAGCCTTCGCGACGCGGTCGAGAAAGCAGCTTGTTGCCTTCGGGCAGGTCGGTGAACTCTTCTTTGACCGGATCCCAGTGGACGTCTTTTCCCACCGGGGCGGCGGCGCGAACGATGTTAACCAGTTCGCAGATGGTTGTTGACCGCTGTCCTATTTCGACGTCCGCAGCAGGC
>JAZRTH010000212.1:0-3414 GCA_045651945.1 Thermoguttaceae bacterium | reverse complement strand
CCTAAAATAATTGCTAATTGCCAATTGATAATTGCTAATTTAATTATGCTGACTTCCAACGTAACCCTTAGCTCCCTGTACGCCAAAAAACTGTTTCCCAACGCAATTTTTGAGAACTGTTCCGATTTCCGGATCAAATCCTGTCGATACAACGCTTCAAGTATAGAGCCGGGTGAGGTTTACGTCGCCATGGAAGACCGGTCCGTCGACCCGTCCGGGGTAGAACTGGCTCGAAAGCAGGGAGCCGCGGCGATTATCGTCCGAAATCAGTTCGCCTTCTGCGATGCGTGCGACTGTCTGGCGAACATTCCCGTCTGCCGCGTCGAGAACCCGCACGCCGCCTACGCGGAAATCTGCCAGGCTCTGTACGATTCCCCCGGCAAACAGCTCCAGATTATCGGCGTTACCGGCGGACGCGGGCGACGAGTCGTCAGTTATCTTATCGCCAATCTGCTTTCTCAAACCGGGCATAAAACCGGGATTCTAACCGAATGCGGAGCGACGATTATCAACTCTATAGAAGCCGCCCGATCCCCCCGAAACATGGACGAATTCTGCCAGATCATGTCGGAAATCGTCAAATCGTATCCGTCGTCCATGCCGGGGCTTGCGCCGAAAAAGAGCGCGTACTGGCTTTCCCGCTTGGTTCAAAACGAATGCGACTGCGCCGTGATGGAAGTTTCTCAAACCGCGCTGGATAAATCGAACGTTGCGGGAATTCCGTTTCATTCCGGCTGCGTTACGATGACCGATCCCGACAAGGTTTCCATGTTTGAGTCTGCGTCGCGAGTCAAGCTCATCGACCAGCTGGACGAAAAAGGCTGCGTCATCCTCAACGGCGACGCGCCCCTGTCCGGAGACACAATTCAACGAATTCGCGGTCCGGTTCTGACCTACGGGCTGGGCGGAAACTGTCAGGTTCACGGAACGATTCTCGAACAGAACCCCGGCGAACAGATTGCGCTGATTACCGCCGGAAGCCAGACGTCGCCGCTGCGGACGCGAATCGTCGGACAGGATTACTTGTACTACTGTTTGTGCGCCGTCGCCTTCGGGCTGACGCTGTCCATCCCACTGACGGATATTATTCGCGTTATTGAATCCGTTACAATCATTCCCGGACATATGCAGCAAATCCGCAGCTCATACAACTTCCCGATTTATCTGGTTCAGGATTTGTCCAACAGCGACGACCCGCTCGAAGAGAGCCTGAAAACCATCCAGAACCTCGTTTCCGGACGCATCCTCAACGTCCTGCCGATTCCAGTCTGGTCTCCGCTGACTGGCGAGATTGAATTCAACCCGAAAGTATACCGTCCAAAACGTGACAGAGTTTATCTGGTCGGGAGCCGCAGTAACAACCCGGACTTCGTCGACGCGCTGGAACGCCGGCTGGGCGACCGCGTTGAGATTTACCCGACCAAGCAGGACGCCGTCAACGCCGCAGTCGAGATTGCAAAACGGTCAGACGCACTGGTCGCCGCCGGGTGTGACAACTTCCACAAAGTCCTGACCCTCGATGGTCAATCCGACGAAGAGCTGTTTTTTAATTAGTAATTAGTGATTAGTGATTAGTAATTAGTAATTAAAAAATTGCTCTTGCGTTAAATTTTAAAAATGTGTAATAGAACAATATAGTAAAAAAACAAACGAAAAACAAGATTTTTCAACGCTGTTTTTCGACCGTCAATCACATAAAACCAATCACTCAATCCAATTTTCAAAGGTACTTTTATGAACAATACAATTCGATGGGGATTCCTGTCAGCGACGCTGTTTGCAGTGAGCGCTTTTATCGGCTGCGCCTATGACGACTGCTGCTGTCCGCCGCCGTGTTCGCCGTGTTCAACGTCATGCTCTTCTCCGTGCGCGCCGCCGCCTTGTTCCGTTCCCTGTACGCCCGCTCCGTCCTGCGCTCCAGCTTGTCCGATTGTCAGAACCGGTTGTCAGCCAGCCTGTCCGGCGCCCAGACCCGTCTGCCAGACCGTTTGCGCCCCTGTTAGCCAGCCGGCTTGTCAGCCTACTACGCCTGTTACGCAGCCAGCCGCTTCAACTGCGGAAGTTGCGCCTGCAACCTATCAATGATTAGTAGCGAGTTGCGAGAAACGCAAAGCGCTTCACTAAATTCTCTCGTAACTCACTACTCTCAATTCTTAAGGTATAAGTCAAAATGAACCAGAAAATCAGGATATCGAACCGCGTCCAGGAGACGGGAAAGAGCGCGCGCGATTTCTGCAACAATGCGGAAATCGTCAGCGGCATTTGCTCCTCGTCTCCGGCTTGTCAGACGCTTTTTGCCGTCCTGTTTCTGTTTGTAACAGGATTTGTCGTCGGATGCGTTGGACCTGATACCGCCCCGCGTTCCAATTGCAGCTTCCAACAAACGGCTTCATGCCCTTCCTGTTCTCAGAATTCTGTTTTTCGCGGGCAGACCCCTAGTCAGACCTGTCCAACGTCTACAGTTTGCCAATGCAGCGGCGGAGCGTACAGAAATTCCATTACCGTCAACTGCTGCAATCCAACTGCGTTATGGGAAGCGATGGTCATTCCAGTTCGTAAATACTTCCCTATTGGAAGAGAAGAACCGTGCCGACTGGTCGGCTGCGTTGTAAATCCAGGCAACCTGATTACAGGCAGAACAATCGGCGCAACCGTTTTCGAACCTTGGCGCGGAGACTCCGTTGGGATGCGTCAGCGCTGGGAGGCGACCTTGCATACTATCGCCAGAAGAGCGGAAATTCGCATTTGGCCTATTGACCAAAATACATATACCATTGAAGCAGTCGTTAACAAGGAAATCGAATACGTAGCGCCTGTCAACTTGTCCCGCAACGGTCAGGACAATTACTTCCTTTCCGATTCCAGACGCACTTTTACAGACCCGTTATTTAATTCTGAAAACCAGAGTTCTAATCAATGGTACTGCATCGGCCGCGATCCTCTTTTAGAACAGCGTCTTTTAGCCGAGATTGAGCAGTCGATTCGGGCAAGATGCCGGTAGGGGATTGGAAGGCGGTAACGAAGCGACTAACAGGAGCGGAGTTACGCAGTTCGCCGAAGGCGAACCCAAAACGTTACCCCATCGATAAGTTCGCCTAACGGCGAATGCGTAATTCCGCCGACAAGGTCGGTTCCTGCTTGGAAGTGGGTAGCGCCGAAATCAGCTTTTTCGGAGACAAAACCTTGTCCTATTGCCCGTGCGGCTTCGCACCGCTAACGCTCACTCCATTACCGCCTTTCAATCCATCTTACTCCCTATATTTTTCTCTTTTTTCTGAAAATCCCCGCCAAACCGGATTGACTAATTTAGTTCTTTGGGATAAAATCTATAAAATATCGCGTCGAACAAAGCGTAATTAAAGGGAGTCGTTTTCTCTTTGGGCGTTCTTTGATAGCGACGCTGGGGGTATTTTG
>JAZRTH010000211.1:0-4083 GCA_045651945.1 Thermoguttaceae bacterium | reverse complement strand
GCGAAAAACGACGGTTGCGAGACGCCCTTGTTTGCGGCTGTGAGATTTGGCTGTTTGAAAATCGCTCCTTGGCTGACCCCGAAAGAGGGAGGCGTCAACGAGAAAGAAGACGCTGAGATGATCGAAGCCGCGCAATTTACGTCTTTGAACATGGTTAAATGGCTCATCGCACGGGGCGCCAGGATTGACGTAACAAACATTGCCGGGCAGACGGTCTTGCATTTGGCGGCTCAAACCGGAAATTTGGCGTTGGTCAAGCACCTGATCGATCTGGGAATGGACGTCAATGCGAAAACTCAAGACGGCGCCACGGCTTTGCACTATGCGGCTCGCTGCGGTTCCCCGAAACTGGGTCAATTGCTGGTTAAGCATGGCGCGGACATTCACGCCATCGGTCGACGGGGATACTCAGTCCTGTATTGCGCCGTTGAAAGCGACAGTTTCAGTCTGGTTCGTTGGCTGATTCGTCAGGGCGCGTATCTCGGAGCGAGATACAAGAGAGAGCCTCTCCTGCATTGCGCTGTGAGAAACGCCTCGCTGGAAATGGTGAAGCGTCTCGCTGCTCTAGGCTGCGCTGTCAACTCGAAAGGCAGATTTGGAGAGAACCCTTTGCATCAAGCTGCTGGAACCGGGAATCTGGATACGATGCAATGGCTCGTTAATCAGGGCTTGGACGTCAACTCAACGGACGCGGAAGGTCGAACGCCCCTGTTCTACGCCGCCTGGAGTGGAAATCAGAAATCCGCTCAGTGGCTCATTGACCGCGGCGCGGACATTAAAGCGATCGACAAGAAAAACCGGACGGTTCTTTATTCTGCCGTTGGAAACGATAACTTCGACATGGTAAAGTGGCTTTACGAACGCGGAGCAACTAGCAAAACCAAAGTCGTGGGCGACACTTCCATTGTGTGCTGCGCCGCGGATAACGAAGATGATGAGCTGGTTCAGTGGCTGATTAATCACGGTTTCGACCAGGATGAATAACCTTCTTGCTATGTATCGCCTCAATCGCGCGATACCGCAGGTCAGGCGATGCCGCTTTCAGTATATCGTCAGCATGCCCGGGAATTGACGTTCCCGGCTTGCCTTTGATATAGCTATCCTGTAATAAACCGAATTCCTGGTTGCTTTGTTTTTGAGCGTATTACTGCGTCTGTACGGATACCGGCGCGGTATGCCAACCATCAGAACAATATTAGCGGACGTGAGTGAAACCACGGTGAGTGCAATTCGATAAAAGGGAGAACAGAATATGATTGATAATAACGAAGCGTTTGAGAACGAAGACGTTGATAGTTATGAATATATGCTCCAAACAGAGAAATATGAAAAAAACGGGTGGGGTGATGGCCTTTTATTCTATGCGCTTCGGGCGGGCAATTTGAATCGCGTAAAAGAACTGGTTGCACAGGGAGCAGACGTCAACGTTTATAACAACGGCGAAGAAACGGTTATGATTGATGCCGCTATTAGCGGTTCTTTGGAACTGGTTCAATGGCTTGCAGACCACGGAGGCAACATCTATGCAAAAGACGAAAACGATAATACGGTTTTGCATTATGCCGCTGAAGAAGGTTCTCTGGAACTGGTTCAATGGCTCGTTGAGCATGGGGCAAACGTCTTTGCAAATAATATCAATAAAAGGACGGTTGTACATGCCGCTATGAGCAGCGATTCTTTGAAACTGGTTCAATGGCTGGTGAAGTACAGGGCAAAAATCGCAAACAACCACACCGATGAAATTGCGTTGCATTATGCTGCCTGGAGCGGTTCTTTGGAACTGGTTCAATGGCTCGTTTCACAGGGCGCAGACGTCAATGCAAAAAACAGCTGCGGCAAAACCGCTTTGCATTATGCCATTAAAAAAGAAAATCAGGAACTGGTTCAATGGCTCGTTGCACAGGGCGCAGACGTCAATGCAAAAGACAACGATTGCAAAACGGCTCTGCTTTATGCCGCTGAAAAAAATAATCAGGAACTGGCTCAATGGCTTGTTACACAGGGCGCAGACGTCAATGCGAAAGATACCGATTGCAAAACGGCTCTGCTTTATGCCGCTGAAAAAAATAATCAGGAACTGGCTCAATGGCTCGTTGCACAGGGCGCAGACGTCAATGCAAAAGATAAACATGGAAAATCGAGCTTGCATTTTGCCGCTCAAAATGGCGCTCTGGAACTGGTTCAATGGCTCGTTGAACAAGGAGTAGACGTTAACTCAAAAGCCATGTATGGATATACAGTTTTGTATTTCGCTGTTGAAAGCGGCAATCTGAAACTGGTTCAATGGCTGGCTGAACAGGGCGCAAATCTCAAAGATAATTGTATGAGCGAATCAATCTTGTTCAGGGCTGTAAAAACCGGCAATCCGGATTTGGTTCTGTGGTTGATTAATCAGGGCTTGGATATCAATTCAAAAAACGATTGGAATGAGACGCCTTTGCATTTAGCCGCTAAAAATGGCGCTCTGGAACTGGTTAAGTTACTCGTTGAACATGGCGCCGATATTCATGCACAAACCTGGGACGGCTCTACGGTCTTGCATGAAGCCGTCTGGAGTGAAAATCTGGAGCTTGTTGATTGGCTCGTTGAAAAAGGCGCAAAGATTAATGCCGAAAACGATAAAAAAGAATCTGTCTTGTTTTATGCCGCTAAAAAGGGGAATCTGGAATTGGTTCAATGGCTCATCGTTCATGGCGCTAACGTCAACGCCGAGGACGAGCATAAACGGACGATCCTGTTTCCTGCTTTTAGAAGCGGTTCTTTGAAATTGGTTCAATGGCTGATTGAAAACGGCTTAAATTTCAATGCAAAAGACGATGAAGACAAAACGATTATGGATTATTTCCGAATGCACACGTGCGCCGTTCCTGAATTGTATATGTGGTTGGCTAAACTTAATACCGATGAAGATGGAATGTCCGTATTGTATAATGCAGCCCGAGAAGACAATTGGGAGAAGGTGAAGGCATCGATTGAACAGGGAGTGAACGTTAATGCAAAAGATTCCTGGGGAAAGACGTTCTTGAATTATGCTGTTGGGAACTGTAATATGGAAGCGATTCGGTGGCTGATTGAACATGGGGCGGACGCCAATGCAAGAGACCGCAATGGCGAGACAGTCTTGCATAGCGTTCTGGATTGCTATAATCCGAAAGAGCACATTGAGTGGTTGCTTGAACACGGGGCGGACATCAATGCAAAAGGGGTAAATGGCAAAAGCCTATTGCATTATGCTGCTAAAGAAGACGATCTGGAACTTATGGATTGGCTGATCGCTCATGGGGCGGACGTCAATTTTAGAGATGATTATGGAAATACCATCTTGCATTCTGCCTTTGACATTGAACTGGCGCAATGGCTTATCGATCATGGAATTGATATCAACTCAGAGAATAATAGCAGAGAAACGCCCTTGCATTTGGCTGTCAAAACCGACAATCTTGAGTTTATTCAATGGCTGGTCGAACATGGGGCTAACGTCAACGTAAAGAATAAATCCGGAAAAACTGTCTTGCATTTAATTGCCCAAAACAGTTGGTTGGGATATCTTTACAGTCATATAACAGCGCCGAAACTTGTTCAATGGCTCATTGATCAAGGAGCGGACGTTAACGCAAAGGACAACATGGGGAATACTGCCTTGCATCTTTCCGCTCATTATGGCATTCAGGAAATGATTTCGGCGCTGATAGATCTTGGGGCAGACGTCAATGCCAAAAATAACAATGGCAAGACGGTTTTGTGCTACGCTTACGACAGCGTCTATTGGGAACAATTGACTCAATGGCTCAAAAAGCACGGCGCGAAATAAGAGATTTAGGCTAATCGTTGAAAGATGGTAATGTAGTAAACGATTCCCTGTAGATTCCCAGCCGTCAATTTTTTAAAACACAAAGAACGCATAGAACGCATAGTTTTTAAAACTTTGCGAACTTTCCGGATTTAATCGTGAGATTTCTTCGGCGGGCGGGACGCCCGGGAATTGGACTCAACCAAGTACTCGCGCGGGACAAAGAACGTTCGCCTTCGGCGAACCGCGTAATTCCGCTCGCTTCGCTCTCTGCATTACCGCCTTCCATTTTT
>JAZRTH010000210.1:0-1819 GCA_045651945.1 Thermoguttaceae bacterium | reverse complement strand
AGCGAGCAAGTTTTCGCCGTCGATGAGGATCTCGCCGGAGTCCGGCGTTTCCAGCAGGTTGAGGCAGCGCAGGAACGTGCTTTTGCCTGTGCCGGACGGTCCGATAACCGAAATGACTTCGCCCTTTTTGATTTCAGCGTTGACGTCGGTCAGGACGTCCAAATTGCCAAACGACTTTTTCAGGTGTTTGACACTGATAATAGTTGGGTTTTCTGAAACGCTCATTCTTGCTCAACCACTCCTTTCAAAACGCGCGGACGCAGTTTGGGGTCTGTTTTATGTTCAATAAACGTCAGTAAGAATATCAACGTATAGGCGACAACCAAATAAATGATAGCCGTCAGAACCAGCGGGAAGAACGGTTCGTAAGTCAACGAACGAATAATAACGCCCGCTCGGGTCAAGTCCTGAATGGAAATGTAACCGACGATAGCGGTTTCCTTCAACAGGGAGACGATTTCGCCTTTGTAAACCGGCATGATAATCTGAACCAGCTGCGGGAACTTGATATATCGGAATCGTTCAAATCGAGTAAATCCCATAGCAGACGCGGCTTCCAGCTGACCGGGGTCGATGCCTTCCAGACCGCCGCGGAGCGATTCCGCAAAGTAAACCGCCAGGTTGACGGAGAAGGCGAAAATCGCAACCAGAATCGCGTCGTGAGTTGGATTGGATAAAATTCTCACACCCGAGAAGATTCCATAATACATGAGCATCAACAAAACCATCAACGGGGTTCCCTGAATGAATCGAATCAGAATCTTGGCGCAAATCACCCCAAAGGCGTTGTGACTTCGTCGAACCATGCACAGCAGGAATCCCAATAATGTGCCTAAAATCAGCGAACAGACGGTAATAAGCATCGTTACGCCAAAACCGCTGAGAATCAACTTCCAGCGGCACTCGTAAATGAGGTTTCGATAGAAGCTGTGAGCTATTTTTTCAAAGAAAGATTGTTCCTTTTTTATATTATTTAAGCCGCTATCTTTATTTTCTGCTTTCAGACGATCTAATATCGGTTGTGCGCATCGTTTGCGAAGAATCATAACCGACAGTCCAGAGTTCAAATAATCGTCAGACAGGGCCATCGTTTCAGCATTTTCCGGCGTCTTGTCGAGTTCCGAAACCATCAAGTCGAATTGACCTTGCTGAGTGGCAAGAATCATCGCGTCCCAGCTCATATCTTGAAACACAACGTTTACGTTGGCAAACGCTGCAAAACGCAAAGCAAATTCGATATCGTACCCGGTTAGCTTGCCGTCTTTAACGTATGTCAGAGGCGGGTTGATGCCTTCCGTAACGATTTTAAGCGTTTCCGTTGGATTCTCGGGCTTGGGGAGATCGTCTGGCAGAACGGGATCAGGCGTCAATAGCCAGCGTTTGTACATGGCTTCGTAGGTGCCGTCAGACCGGATTTGTCGAATGAATTCGTTAACTTTTTCAATAAGAGCTTCTCTTCCTTTTGCGGCTCCAATAACCAGATGTCCTTCAGCCGCGTCGTCCGGTAAAACAACAACTTCCGGATGAGAAGCGGCAAACCATTCTTGAGTAGGACGGTCTGCCAGGAAAGCGTCAACTTTACCAGATACAACTTCCATGCAGTTGCTGACCAGGTCGCTTTCCAACTGTTTGATATTGGATTTGGGAAGAACTTCAAATGCGGCTGGCACGCCCGACGTCCCCATTTGAACAGCAACCGTATATTTAGGATCGTTGAGCTGTTCTATCGAACTGATAATTTTGGGGTCGTTTTTCTTTTCAGAGACTGGTTTTGTTTGTTTTTCAGATGTGGTTTTATCCTGGTTTTCAGACGCAGGAT
>JAZRTH010000209.1:0-4016 GCA_045651945.1 Thermoguttaceae bacterium | reverse complement strand
AACTCTAAGCGCTACAAACGCACAAGCTAACAGCTAATAGCTAGTAGCTAACGGCTCTTTACATCTCTTTCTGCCATTTCTGAATTAAAGCCAGGGCGTCAAGGGGGGTGAGGGTGTTAACGTCGACGTGGGACAGCTCGGTCAGAACCGGGTTGTCGACCGGGTCGAAGAACGTGAGCTGAACCATGCCGTCTGCGGTTTGGAGCCGGTTGGTTTTGGACGGACGATGTTTTGTTTTGATTTGCGCGGACGGTTCCGGGCTGTCGGACTGCTCGTTTTCCAGTTCCAGCAAAATCTCGTTGGCGCGATTGATAACCGACGTCGGGACGCCGGCGAGTTTGGCGACGTGAATTCCGTAGCTCTTGTCCGCCGCGCCGGGAACGATTTTGTGCAGGAACGCGATGTCGCCGTTGTATTCCCGAACCGCGACGTTGAGGTTGGCGATGCCGTCGCCGTGGTCGCCCAGGTCGGTCAGTTCGTGATAATGCGTCGCGAATAGGGTTCTGGCGTGAACGGTTTGATGCAGATGCTCGACCACCGCCCAGGCGAGAGAAATCCCGTCGTAGGTGCTCGTGCCTCTGCCGATTTCGTCTAAAATAACGAGGCTTCTGGCGGTGGCGCGGTTGAGGATTCTCGCCGTTTCGGTCATTTCCACCATAAACGTTGACCGCCCGCGGGACAGCTCGTCGCCCGCCCCGACTCGGGCAAAGATTTTATCGACAATCCCGATTTTCGCCCGTTTGGCTGGGACAAACCCGCCGATCTGAGCCAGAATGACGATCAGCGCAGCCTGACGAATAAACGTGCTTTTCCCCGCCATGTTGGGGCCGGTGATAAGCTGAATGTATCCGTGTTCCTGGTCGCAGACGATGTCGTTGGGAATGAAGTCCCCCTCGGGGCGGGTGATATCCAAAACCGGGTGCCGCCCGTCGATAATGTCGAGAATCGGCTCCTCGGTCATTTCCGGACGGCAGTAGTTCCTGTCACGCGCCAGCGTTGCCAGAGACTGCAGCGCGTCCAGTTCCCCCAGCACTGTAGCGGTTCTGTACATTTGTTTATGATACCCCGCCGTCTGCTCCCGCAAGTAGGAAAAGAGCGTCTGTTCCAGTTCCAGTGAGCGTTCTTCCGCCGTGAGGGCTTTTTCTTCGTACTCCTTGAGTTCCGGAGTGATGTACCGTTCGGCGTTTTTGAGCGTCTGTTTGCGGATGAAGTAGTCTGGAACCTGTTTGCTGGAATTGGCGTTGGTGATTTCCAGATAGTACCCGAAAACGCGCGTATACCCGACTTTGAGCGTACTGATGCCGGTCTGCTCCTGCATCTTCGCCTGATAGTCCGCCATCCATTGTTTGCCGGTAATGGAGATGTTGCGTAAATCGTCCAGCTCCGCAGAAAATCCCGGCTTGATAAACCCGCCGTCGTGCGCCTGCGCCGGGCAGTTCTCTACCAGAGCGCGTTCCAGCAAAGCCGTCAGGTCTTCGCACAGATCGATAGAGTCTCGAACGCGTGACAGCAGCTCCGACGAACAGTCTTGAAGAATCCGTTTGATTTCCGGCATGAGCCGCCACGTCTTGCCCAGATAGCTCAAATCCCGGGGCGTGGCGCGGTTTGTGCTGACGCGGGTCAGAAGGCGCTCGATGTCGTAAATGCCGTCGAAGACGCTTCGCAGGGCGTCGCAAATATGCGGGTTGTTGACCAGTTCTTCCACCGCCGACTGACGCCGATTGATGCGCTCGATATCCATCAGGGGGTCGGAAAGCCAGCTGGAAAGCAGACGCGCGCCGACCGCTGTAACAGTCCGGTCGATTGCGCCCAGGAGCGACCCTTCCCGCCGGTTGCCGCGGAACGTGTAGTTGATTTCCAGACTCCGGCGCGTCGCCTCGTCAATTTCCAGCGTCTTGCTGGAACTGTACGGCAGCAGGGCTTCGATATGGTCAAGCGACGTCTTCTGCGTCTCGACCAGATAGTCCAACGCCGCGCCCGCTGCCCGAATCGCCTGAACGTCCTGCTCCGTCTCCGCAAAGCCGAACCCGTCCAGATTCCGGGTGTGGAAATGCTCCGTCAAGACCCGAAAAGCGTTGTCGAACCCGAACTGCCAGTTCATGCGCCGCGTTATCATGACGGAATTGAGAATGTAGTCCGGCAGAAGCTGGGAGTCGTCTTCAATGAGAATTTCGCTGGGATGGATTCGGGCGATCTGGTCAGCCAGCTCGGTTCGGAGAAAGCCCGCCGCCTGAAATTTCCCGGTGGACAGTTCAATCCACGCCATGCCGATATAATCGCGTTTCCCGTCGACGACCGCCGCCAAGTAATTGTTAGACCGCGGGTCGAGCATGCAGTCGTCTGTAATTGTCCCGGCGGAAACGACCCGGGTAACCTCTCGCTTTACAATCCCCTTGGCAAAGCGCGGGTCTTCCATCTGGTCGCAGACCGCCACCTTCAGCCCGGAATTGACCGCTTTTGAAAGATACTGATCCAGCTGATGATGCGGGAACCCGCACATGGGCGAGGCGTTGGGGCCTTTGTCGCGACTGGTCAACGTCAGGCTCAGCACGCGCGCCGCCGTTCGGGCGTCGTCGTTGAACATCTCGTAGAAGTCGCCCATTCGGAAAAACAAAATCGTATCTGGAAACGCCTTTTTCGCCTCCAAATACTGTCGCATCATCGGGGTTTGGTCAGCCATTTGCTTAATATATTTGAGATAACCTTGTTTTTTGATGTATTCTAACATCTTTACAGGTTTTGTCAAGTTATGGGGCGACGCCAATTAGACAACAATAAGCGCGGCGTTCTACTGGTCAAGCGACTAACGGGAGCGGGGGCTGAACTCTGAAATACTAACGAATATATTTAAAACGCAAAACGGGAGTTCCGCCGCAGCGTTACTCCCGCTTTTGTTATTCGACTTTAACTCGAACTATCGGATTTCGATGTTGTCCAATCCTCCGGTGTCGAGATAGTAGCGTTCGTCCGCCAGCGTTCGCCAGCTGAAGAAGACGTTTTCGCCCAAGACGGCGTCCTGTCCGGCGACGATGCCCATGACGGAATCGACTTCCAGATGTTCTTCGGATTCGCCAGTCGCCTTGATACGCTTAATCTTGACCTGAACTTCCGTACGACCGATTCTGTCGCCGACTTCCATTTTGAGAATGTAAATCGGCGTCGCCTGAGCGTCTTCGTTTTCGCTCATTTTACGGCCAATGATAACGCGCTGAGAACTGGTCGTGAAGTCGGTGATTTCTTCACGCGAGTTTTCGTCAACGGGTTTGAACAGAACGCGTTCGTTACGAATGCCGGACGTGGATCCGCCCATGACGCCCCAGTAGTAGCTGTTTTCGTACTGTTTGGCTTGCATGGAGTACTTGAACTGCGGGAGCATGCCGTTTGCCGCCATGAACTCAATGGCAGCGCCGACGACGACCGGGCTTTTCGGGTCGATAATAACGCCGGGTTCCGTGCCTTTTTCGTCCTGATATGGATACCAGTTGCCGGCGTAATGTCCGTACATGGGGACGATTCGCGACGGCGACAGCGGAAGGTACATTCTGACCAGTTTGCGGATGTAATCGAGTTTCGTCGGCTGACCAGCCAACAGGACGACGTCCGCCTTGTACTGAATGCAGCGCTGGCACATGTCGTAAATCAGTTCGTCGAAAACGTCGTGAATAACGCCGTCGAATTCCTCTTTGTTAACCGTCAAATCGAGTTCGGTTTCTACGGTGTAGTAGCCCGGTCCCTTGAGCTTGTCGAATACCGCCTGTAGGGATTCCAGAATGCTGGGATCGACAATTTCCGGGTCGGTATGGGAAATCGGTTCCTGATATTCGCCTTCGACGGCTTTTTTGAGGTACTCGTTTGTCAGCGGGATAAACAGACGGTTCATCCAGGCGATTCGCTGTCCCTTGAATTCGCGGTTGCGCGGAACTTCGGGACCGAAAAGCAGCTGAACGTCTTCCTCTTCCATGTTGAGGGACTCGGCAAACTGCGGGATGATAATCGTTTCCAGCAGGCGTTTGACC
>JAZRTH010000208.1:0-2828 GCA_045651945.1 Thermoguttaceae bacterium | reverse complement strand
GCGCCAATTGCTAATTGAAAATTGCTAATTGCTAATTAAAAAAGCCTGCGGCGGAAATATCGAGAACCACTTCAATATTACGCGCTGCAGGCTAAATACCGACTGTCCACACGCTAATTTAACAGTCGAAGTTATCTTTCGGGTGCAGTTAAAATTGCTTTCAACCACAAGGAGAATTACCCAATCGATACATATAGTATAGTTTAACTATTTTTATTATCAAGCCCTTTTTTACATTTTTTTAAAAAAATTTACAAAGAAAACGAAAAATTTTTTGGGGGGTATTGTAAAATATTAATATTGAGGTTAAAATTAAAATGCGTGAGTTTTAAAGCGCTGTTCCGGAAGCGAGGGTTATAAAGCATAAGATTGGTACAGAATCAGGAATTCGGAATTGAGGGGTTTGACGTTTTCGTATTCCATATTCAATAGCCTGTTGCAGGTTCTTGCTTCCTTTTCCAGAATTTTCATTCCTAACCCCTAACCTATTATATAAAATGGCAACCAGATTTGTTCGCGTAGATTTGGCGGAAGACGCCGTTGACTTTCGTCCGATAGCAATCGAGCCGGGCGTTCCCCTTTTGGATACAGCCGGCGCCAACGACAAAATCATGTTTAAATGGCTTGGCGGTCTTATTGCTGAGCCGGAATGGCAGGAAGATGGACATTCCGTCAACTTTTACGTTCGAGACGAACAGGGAGGGCGTCTGGAAGAGGCAACCGTTCAGCTGGTTGAAGAAGGCGACTTGGAAGGACCGCTGGCGGGTCAGGTAGAGCAGATTCGCGAACGGCTCAACGCGGCAAAGGCGTATTCCGGCGCGGAAGACATGATGCTGCGTCTGGTTAAGTCGCTCTTCAACGAGATTATCGACACGCCGGATTATCCCGGCCGTCTTGCGTTTTTCTTCAAATACAAAGACGCCAACGACAACGTGCGTCTGGTCTGGGCGTACGGCTATCAGCGTTCCGATGAAGAAATCGGCAAGCCGATTATCTGCGACGACCCGGAATGTATGCAGTTGTACGTTCAGCGGCCCAACACGCCTAAACGATGCCCGGGCTGCCAGGCGATGCCCTGGACTCGTAAAAAGCGAATGGACGCTATGAAGCGCAAAGTCAAATCGGGCATTCTTCTTCTGTTGCTTTTGCTGCTTTTGGGCTGGATGCTGTTTAATACGCTCTTTGCTTTGAAGGTTACGCCCAAACCGGTGATTGTTCCTGTTGGCGCTACGGTAGACTTCAAAGTCGCCAAGCCGGGCATGTTTAATCTGGGGTTGATTCTAGCGGGCGACGTCTCATCGGAGGCGCAAACCCAGGTTGCTGATACGCGAGTTATGTACTTCACAGACGGCTTGAAGGCGTTCGCGCAAAGTCCGGGCAAAACGCAGGTTACGTTCTTTGCCGCCCGACGCAAAAAGACGGTCGAAGTCGAAGTTGTGCCGCCGGTTATGCCGTCGAAAGTTCGCATTGAACCGGAAAAGGCGGAGTTGGCTGTCGGGTCAACCGTTCAGTTCAAAGTAATTGGCGAATACGAAGACGGAACGTCTGCCGACTTGTCACAGGCGTGCGTCTGGAAGTCCAAGAATGACAATACAATCTATCATTATAACGGTTTTGTCGAAGGGTTGTCTGAAGGGTCGTCGACGGTGGTTTGCCAGTATCGCGCCAGCGCGAAAGACCAATACATAGACGCCTCGGCTGAGGTTACTGTTACGCCGGAAGCGTTCCAGACGCTCAAGGTTTCTGTAACGCCGCAAAACATCCCGCTGGGAATGGACGGCAAGGTTTCCGTTACCGCTCAAACGGCGTCTGGAAAGACCGTCGACATGACGGGTTCCAGCCAGCTGGACTGGTCGATTGACCCGCCGCAGGCGGCTCAGTACAAGGGCGCGATTATCAAAACGCTCAACCCGGGCGGAGGCGCGATTAAACTCCGACTGGGCGAGCTTTCGGCGGACTGTCCGTTCAGCGTTGTTGAGGGCGCTGGCAAGGGCGGGCTGCGCGTCTCGCCGACGGAACTTTCCATGCACGTTGACGAACTGCTGCCGTTGTCGATTAGCGGCGCCAGCGGTTCGCCGGTGAAAGTTGTCAGCCGAAATCTCAAAGTCGTCGGCATTGACGATCAGGGACGTCTTATCGGTCGTTCAACCGGTTCAGCAGACGTCGTCGTCAAGGCAGGCGGAGAAGAAAAGACGGTTAAAGTTTCGGTTCTGGAAGGCAAAGTCGCGTCTATCGCCGCCTTCCCGCCGGAAATCGCGGTTCCTGTCGACCACGCCGTTCCCGCCAAGATTTTGGCGTTGAGCGCAAACGGGACGTACTTCTCCCTCGCGCCAGAACGCGTTACAGTCGATACAAAGCCGTCTACAAAATATGCGGAAGTCGACAACCGACTGATGATTAAGGGTTACGAATCGGCGTCGTCACAGCCGTTGGTGTTGAATTATCGAGGGACTGTTGCCAACGCGCCGGTGTCGGTTATTCCCGCTCCACAAAGATTGAAGATTACTCCTGAAGGACAGGTCAAACTGCCGCTGGGCTTGTGCATGTCGTTTGACGGCTGGGCAACCTACGGCGACGGCGTTGTCGCCCGGGTTCCGTATACCAGAATCGCCTGGCAGAACGAGCCAACCGAAACGGAAGGCTTCGCGTTCAAGGGCGGAAAAGCCATGGCTCTCAAGCCGGGCGTTGGCCCGATTGCAATTTGGGGTTCGTATTACGGCTCTACTTCCAATCGCGTTGAACTAACCACCGACGAACGCGCCGACATCTTTCACGTCGCTCTGCTGGTCGCGGTTCATCTTCCTGTACTCCGCCATCGTCTCCGGCGT
>JAZRTH010000207.1:0-2865 GCA_045651945.1 Thermoguttaceae bacterium | reverse complement strand
GATTGTGTTCAGACGCCTTGGCGGCAAGTCCTGTTTCTGGAACTGACGGCGCAGCGCTGCCAGGCATGGTCAGCGATTCCGGTTCAGACGGCGCGCTGGGTTTAGACGGCTCAATGGGTTCTTCATTAATATCGTCGTCTGGAATAGCAGGCGCTTCCGGCATGGAAAATGTGCCGGGCAGTTTGTCGCTAATCAACGTGGCTTTGCTTGATGGCGCGTTTGTTTTTTCGTTCGAAACGGATTCCATCGCCGCAGCGCTGTTCGAGCCGATTGCCGGATTGATCTGAGCCTCAGACGTATTGTCATTTACAGACGGCGCTTGTGGAATGGCAGGAGCCGCAGGTGAAACTTCTGGGGAAGCGGGAATCTCTGGAACTGACGGGACTGTCGGAGCGGCTGGAACTTCAGGAACGCTCGAAACTTCTGGAACGCCAGAAACTTCTGGAACGCTTGGAGATTCCGGAACGCTTGGGGGCGCCGAGACTTCTGAAATAGACGGAACTTCCGGATCTATTGGACCTGGAGCCGCAAAGGGATCCATATTCGTCAAGGGCGTTTCTGGAACGGACGCAGGGGCTGACGGTTCATCAGTAGCTGAAACCGATGCGATTTCCGGCTCCGATGGCGCAGCTGGCAAGTCTGGAACGGTTGGCGTTGTAGATGTTGACAGAACGTTTGGAGTTGATGGCTCTGTCAACGAATCGGACATTGCCAGAGTCGTTGCGTTTTCGCCTCCGATTTCGCCGGGAACCGGGAACTCCGATTTCTGCGGCATCAGACACACAATAATAAATGCGGCATACAGTCCGACCGCGGCTGATAATGCGATTGACGCCAATTGAACGGAACTTTTCATATCGTTTTCTTTTGTTAATGGTTGTTTAGACCACATTCTCAATTTATGCACAATTACACAATTCCGCTAATGGGAATTTTCTACTCTAGTTATCGGATAACTGATACAATAAGCATAAGAGGAAAATCGGAAAAAATCGTTTCAACCGGTAAATTTTATCAGAGAGTAAATGGTAAAATAGAAAATGTAAGTAAATAAAACAGCTTTTGTCTTGACTGTACGGAATAGTGTCAAGTGAAACTAAAATAATGAATCGTTTACCGTCCAAACAAATTATCTACTAAAAGTTAAGTTCTGCGGGAAAATGAAATTTATCAACATCGCTTATTTTGCCTATGTTGGCTATATATGCTATTTATAAGTATTGTGTCTTTTAATAGTTGTTATAACTCTTTATATTCTAAAACGTTATGATAAATTCGTAAATCTTTTCGAAAAAAGTTCAAATTTCTCGTAACATTTGGAGGGGGTTATTCGTATATAATTTTACAACAAACGCAAATGCTGAAGGAACTACATGACATTTCTAATGTCCGGTTGCCGGTTCAAGTCCGGTCGGCGATTTGCAAAAATCGCTGTAGCTCAATTGGATAGAGCAGGAGTTTGTTTCTTCAATCCCTTGTTGCGGTTGTTGTTTTCCTGCCAATTAACATAAATGCCGAAGGAACTACATGAAATTTAACGTCTCAATTTGTTTCTTCAACCTTTTGTTATGTTTTTTTGAAAAATGGTCTGATAAATGCTGAAGGAACTACATTCAGCTATGGAACCTTAACGTTTCTTCAATCCCTTGTTACAGGCCATTTTTAGACTCTTTTTAATTTATTACTGCTATGCGTAATCTGAACGAAATTGCCGAGTTTTTTGAATCCGACGCATCTATGACCCTCAACGAAGCCGGCGGGCTGGCGTACAAGCTCAGCGCCAAAGAAGCTTTGGCTCAGCTGGCTGCAACGGGATGTCTGTCCCAGACGTTTTACGCCACTGAAGTCGACCAACTCAAAACCATTTTGGAGCTGACGTCCGACAGCGGCGTTGACGACGAATTTCTTGCCAAGCTGGCGCTGTACGCCCGCGTCAAGGGTTTCATGAAAGATATGCCGACGATTTTGTGCGCAGTTTTGGCGTCGAGAAAGTCGCCGTTGCTGGACAAGGTATTTCCAGTCGTAATCGACAACGGGAAGATGCTGCGCAATTTCGTCATGGCGGTGCGTTCCGGCGTAACCGGGCGCAAGTCGTTTGGAACCGCCGTTCGTCGGCTGCTCCGCAACTGGTTTGACGCTCGAACGGAACAGCAGATTTTTAACGCCTCTATTGGCGCCAATCCGTCTATGGCGGACGTCGTCAAGATGGTTCACCCGACGCCCAAAACGCCGCAGCGCGAGGCGTTGTACGGTTACGTGATCGGAAAACCGTACGACGAATCGAAACTGCCGCAAACGGTTGTCGAGTATATTCATCTGCTCAAAAACGGCGTAGATGAAAACGCGGCCGTTCCAGACGTCCCGTTCCAGTACCTGACGTCTTTGGAACTGACGCCCAATCAGTGGAAGACCATCGCGCAAAATGCGTCCTGGCAGACGACGCGCATGAACCTCAATACGTTCCTGCGTCACGGCGTTTTTGAAGACAAGGAACTTGTCAGCGTTATTGCCGCCCGGCTTCGCAATGAAGAGGAAATCCGCCGAGCCAAGGCGTTCCCGTACCAGCTCATGACGGCGTACATGAACGCGTCAGTGGAAGTCCCGTCTGACGTCCGGCTGGCGCTGCAGGACGCCATGGAAATCGCAACGGACAACGTTCCGGTTATTGACGGGCTTGTCGCGCTTTGCGTTGACGTTTCCGGATCAATGAGTTCGTCCGTTACCGGTTATCGCCGCGGAGCGACGTCGGCAGTCAAGTGCGTTGACGTAGCCGGGCTGATGGCGTCGTGCATTTTGCGCCGCAATCCCAACGCGCTCGTCATTCCGTTTGAGGAAAAGGTGCGGCGTAAGTCGGATCGTAGCCAT
>JAZRTH010000206.1:0-7442 GCA_045651945.1 Thermoguttaceae bacterium | reverse complement strand
CAACACGGCTGTCAGCGGCGGCAACGACCTCAACGTCAGCGTTTCTTTAAGTTTCACCGTTAACGGAACCTATTCGTTTGACGGCGGCATTCGTCTTGCCAATGACGACACCACAATGACGATTGACAAAGCCCAGGTTACAGTTGCCGGTCGGGCTAACGATGCCACCAATATTTATCAGCTGAAAAATGTAACAATTTCCAACGGCGGAAAACTTACGGCGAATTTAGACAATATCAATTCCTTTACCGGCGCGTTTAACCTTGGATATACAGGTACAACAGGAACGTTGGAATTGAACCTCGGCGCTGGCTTGGCTAGAGAGTTTTCACTGACAGACGTTAGCTTTTCCGGCGACGGGACTCTTGTTAAATCCGGGGCTGGAACTGTAACGTTTACAGGCGAAAACCCGTATTTTGGCGAAGCAAAGGTTTCCGGCGGAACGCTCGTTGTACCAAGTTCGACTACTTTTGGCGCGTACAAAGTTACCGTTGAAACTGGAGCAACGTTCAAAACGGGCGCGGATATGCCCAGCGCCGAATTCGTCCTTGACGGCGGTTCTTTTGTAGTTGGCGATACGTCAACGTCAAGTGAAATTACGATAGGTTCTATTTCGCTTGACGGCGGAAGAATCTGTTTCGATTTTAATACCAGCGGCGGCGAAGACGCCGACTGGTTGATGGTAACGTCATCTGCAACGCTGAATTCCGGGTATATTGATCTGTCGTTCCATGGCAGCAGCTCTGACGATTGGTGGGACTTTATTCATACTGATTATAGCGCCGGATTCTCTATTATTCAGGGCAATATCGTTGATTATGACCAATTCAATCCCGAAGACGTTAAAGTTACGATAAACGGTCAGCCGACCAACTCCTGGGAGCTTGGCGCTCAATCTGGTCAGCTTTTGCTTTATGCAGTAGAAGGTGAAGATCCCATCGTCGATCCCTGGTATGATGCCAACACGTCTGACTTGAATTTGCAGAATTGGACGATTACCGGAACGGATAGAGTCGGCGCCAAGTTTACCGAAGGCGGGGCTGACGCAGAGTATTCCGGCGAAGTCTATATGAACGGGAACGGGTCTTTCGACGTTAGCGCTAACAAAAATCTGACGCTTGCTGGCGCCGTTTCTGGCGATGGCTCTGTTACAAAGATCGGCGAGGGAACACTGACTCTTGCCGCAAACAACACGTATGCCGGCGGAACGACGATTTCCTCTGGAAAGCTGGTTCTTAACGGCAACGGAACGCTGGGAACCGGCGGCGTTATCAATAACTCGGAGCTGGAATTCGCTCACGATTCCGCCGCGACGATTGGCAACGTCATTTCCGGTTCGGGAAGCGTTGCCATGACTGGAACGGGAACTGTAACGCTCTCCGGCGACAACTCGTATTCCGGCGGAACGACGATTTCAGCAGGAACGCTGGCAATTACCAGCGCCACCGGATTGGGAACGGGTCCTGTTACAATCAACGGCGGAACGCTCGACACAACAGCTGCGGGAAGCGGACAGACGTTCAACTACGATTTAACCATCGGAGCGAACGGCGGAACTATAACAGCTGCCGGATCAAACTATTCGACTTTCAAATCCGTTTCCGGTTCGGGCGACTTGTCGACAAACGGATACGTTCTCTTTAACGGAGGCGGCGGATATAATGGACACGTTACTGTCAAAAGCGGTTATATGTGTATCAAACCAGATTCGTTCGGCGTCTTTGATTTAACGCTTGATGGAGGTCAAGTTAATGTCGCCGAAGCCGGAACCATTCACATTGGAAAGCTCAACGCTCCCAATGGAGGTTCATATCTTTTCGGCAGCAATGAAAACAATCAATACGTTTTTGAAATCGGCGTTGGCACAACCAGTTCAGATGTTGCAACATACGGCAGCGCTATTCGCGGCAACAACAACGGAGCGTATAACGTAACAATTAAAAAGGTCGGCGAAGGTACGCAAATATTCAATCGTACCGGTTACGCTTATTCCGGAACTCCCAATTCGATTAAAGAAGTTATTGTCGACGGCGGGAAAATGATTATTGACGCCAATAATACCGATGCCTTTAAAGCTTCGAATACAAATGGATTCTGGGGAACGGCTCCCATTACAGTCAATTCGGGAGGAACTTTGGAATTTAAAAGAAGCTGGACAACGGCTCCCAATGTTCAAATGACAATTAACGGCGGTACGCTTACATTGTCGGCTGGCCAATACCTTAATAAAGTAACTTTGAATTCCGGAACGGTTGATGGTTCTAATGATATTCGTGCGGGATATAACGGAACTGGCGTTTGGACGGTTAAAGGCGGTACGTCAACTATCAAATCCAACGTTGTGCTTGTACTCAAGGGCGATTACAAAACCTTTACCGTTAATTTTGACAAAGATGCAACTTTAGACGTTAAAAAGAGCGTTTACGGATTAGACGGGTATACTGGCACAGCAGTAACATTTAAAGGAACGGGAGACGGTCCTGGGAATATTCTTATCCGTGGAGAATCTGGAACTATACATAATTTGGGGAATATTACGTTCAACAACATGAACGGATCTATTGCCTCTGCTATAACAGGAACCAGCGCTGTTACTAAATCCGGCGCAGGTACAGTTACGCTGTCCGGCGCTAATACGTATACCGGCGCGACAACCGTTTCCGGCGGAACGCTCGTTTTGGCAAGTTCCGGAAGCCTGACTTCTAACGTAACAGTTGCATCCGGCGCAGCGTTTATCGACGGCGCCAGCTCGATTACGTCCAACGTTACGATTAACGGCGGAACGTTCACAATCGGCGATACGAGCGCAGCGTCCAGAATTACCATCGGCGACTTTGCTCTTACCAGCGGAACGGTCAACTTTGACTTCAACAGCGCGTCCACAGCAGACAATTATGATTTCCTGACAACCGGCGCAGCAACGCTGACGTCTGGAACGATTAACGTTACGTTTAACAACGGCGACGTTGATACGTGGTGGAGCAACTGCTCGGACAGCGGATACGCTTTGATCAGCGCGTCTTCTTTGACGCCGGGCAATATCCAATTGCTTGTCAACTCTGCGGAATCTCAGCAGTGGTATCTCGACGCGACGGGTAATACACTCGTTTTGAAGAAACAGGGAGCAGAGCCGCCAACGGATAAGTATTATCGCGCCAACTCGCCGGAAGCGCTGGCTGAAGACACGTGGACGATTGACGGAACGAACAAACAGGGCATCAAGTTTACCGAAGGCGACAAGACAACGGAAACCTATACTGGCGGAGTTGAAATGAACGTCAGCGGGTCAGTCGAAGTTGCTGAAAACAAGAATCTGACGCTTTCCGGCAAGGTTTCCGGCGAAGGCGCGATGGAGAAAACCGGAGAAGGAACTTTGACCCTGTCCGGCGACAACACGTATACCGGCGAAACGACGGTTTCTGAAGGAAAGCTCACTCTGAGCGGAGCTGCCGTCAAGGCGAACGGTCCAATTGAAATTGCAGAAGACGCCATGTTGGAATACAACGTTCCTACAGGTGAAAAATCGCTGGAATTCACCAATAGCAATGCCGTTACCGGTTCAAACGCTATCAAGACCGGCGCTGGTACGCTCAAGATTTTGTCAACCGATGGTCAGTTTGCTCCAGATAACTTCGCAGTAGAAGCTGGCGAACTGGACTTCAAAGGCAAGTATAACGGCGATTTGATTGTCAAGACTGGCTCAACGCTTTCGCCGGGCAACTCTGTTGGCGACTTGACCGTTTACGGCAACGTTACCATTGACCGCGAAGCGACCGGCTTGTTCGAGTTCAGCCCGTTTAACGAACAGCAATACGACACGCTTACCGTCAACGACGGCGCGTTTGTAATCGACGAGAATTCGATTATCAAGCTGTACTTTGAAGGCGGCAACGACGTTGAACTTTGGGCGGCGAAAGACTCTGAATACAAGTTGGTTTCCGCTGATAACTATAACGGCGCCACGCCGATTCTTGATGAGAATTTCACAGACTTGTTTAGACTGGACGGCGTAGCAGGCGACGGTCTGTACCTGATCGGTCTTTACGATGGTCCCATTCCGCCGGGACCGGAACCCGGTTCTGGCGTTCCGGAACCGTCGACCTGGGCGCTGCTGATTCTCGGGGTTGCCGGGTTGATGTACGTGAGAAAAAGAAAGAATTGAAAGGCGGTAATGAAGCGACCATCGGGAGCGGAATTACGCAGTTCGCCAACGGCGAACCGAAACGCTGAGAAGTGTTCATAACAAATTGACGCAGCCGAAAACCTTTCTGGATCGCGGATATTATCCGCCACCCATGAAGGTTTTTGGCTTCGTTTTTTTTGATGTACGCTTCGGGGCGGTAGTTCGCCTGACGGCGAATGCGTAATTCCGTTCGCTTCACTGATCCGGGGGTTGTGAAACCCACGGCTATTAATATTGAACCGCTACGTGGTTCTAGCGGAATATTTTTTTCATTTCCATTACCGCCTTTCATTAATTACGTCTATATCTCCATTTAAACCCGATTAATTAGTTCTTATTCCTGGATTTTATCTATCTTTTTTATTTTTTTGATGGAAAATGCTTGAAATGTTCAAAATGTCGTGTATAATGTACAATAGTAGTAAAATACTGGAAATATGTAGCAATATATACAAATCACATAATTATAACCTGAGTGAGTATACTCATGTCAACTGGAAGCAATATCATGAAAAACCATTGGAATTTGGTTAAACTGGGTCGACGCGTTAACCTGATAGCGATTGTTACGCTGTTAGTCGGCGCGTGCAGCGTAACGTTGGCGGATACGGCTTGGAATGCCGGGTCTGCAACGGTAGACGATTTGCTCAACGAAAGCAATTGGGATAACGGCGCGCCTGTTACTCTGGGCAATCCGGGCTATATTGACGAGGGGACGATTTCCGTTTCCAATACCAATTATCGACCCGGCGCGGCAGGGCAGGACGTTGACATTACTTTCGGCGGTTCGTCACAAACGACGATCGACGGTCCGTTTATCCCGTTGGGGAATCTCAACAGCGGCTTGGCGTCGTTCACGTTTGAGGTAACGGACAACGCGACTGTTACGGCTTCCGGCAACTTCTGGGGCGGCACGAACGCCGCTTCCACGTTCTCGCCAACTCATGGGAATTTTTTCCCGCTGGTTCAGTATTATACGGGAGACAGCTCTTTCTCGGCTGGAGAATGGTGGACTGCCATGAGCGCCAGATCGTATATTCTGATTGCTGACAACGCATCGGTTGAATCTCGAAGCGGCAACTCCGGTATTGGATGGAACGCATCCTCTCACAGATCCGTTCTGGAAATGGCAGATAACGGAAAGCTTTCTATGGTTAATGCTGAATTTCGAAACGGTACGGTGAACATGTACAACGCCTCCTCGACAACGTTGTCTGGAACGTTGAAAATTTACGAGGGTTCCTCTAGAGTGTACCTCTTCGATCAAGCCAAATTGACCGTTTCCGGCGAAACCAATATTTACAACGGCTCCGTCGCTCTTAACCCGCGAGACGAATCCGAAGTTTCCATGAAAACCGTCGTTGTTTACGACAACGCTGGAATCGTTTTAACGGGCGATTCCAAGCTGACCAATACGCAGCTTCGGATTAATAATCCCGCTCAGGTCAGCGTTACAGAAAATGCGACCTTAACAACAGACGGCACAACGTATATCGGCTACGACGCGGCTGAGGCTGTGTTTAATCAAACCGGCGGAACGGTCAACGCCAACGGCACAACGTATTTCTCCTGGCATGCGGATTCGACTGTCAATCTTTCCGGCGGACAATTTCTCGTCAACGGAACGATTTACGGTTCAGACCAAAACGAACGAGTTGGAAACGTCAACATGTCCGGCGACGCCTACCTTAAAGCGACGACAATGGCGTGGGGACAGCACGGCATCAATAATATTGTCATGAAGGACAATTCCTCAATGGAAGCTAATACGTTCCATCTGGCTTACCATTACGATACGGCTGATACGTCTCAAACGAATTTGTTTATGTCGGATAATTCCAGCATTTTAGCCAACGGATCCGTTACTCCATTTAGCGGCGTTGGTGCGACAGACGCTCACGCCTATGTTTCTGTCGTCATGAAAGACAATTCCGTCTTTACCGTCGTCGGCAACTTCTGGGGCGGAAAGAATAACGAAACCAACGTTACTCTTCCGCTTGACGGCAAGCAATACCCGCTGGAAATGACGTTCAGCGACAACAGTACGTTCGCCGTTCAAAATGAATGGTGGGTTGCCATGTCGGCAAAAGCCAACGTTCTCATTGAAGGCAACGCTCACGTTTCTGCTGGATCCGGCAATTCCGGTTTAGGCTGGTGTGCAGGAGCGGAAGAATCGCTGCTGACGATGACCGGCGGAACTCTTCAGGTCAATACCTGGCTTATGCAGGGCAGTTCCATGAATATGGGCGGCAACGCCTTCATGAAAACCAACGGCAATCTTAATATGAACAAAACCGATTCGTACTTGACCGTTGCAGACGACGCTGTGATTAAAGTTGCGGGAACAACGTATATTGGAAACGATTCTGATTATTCGGCAAACTTCACTCAGACGGGGGGATATGTGTTTGCAAATGGAACGACATACTTCTCTCTTTATGAGGATTCAAACGTCAATATTTCCGGCGGTAAGTTTATTGCCAACTCTGCCCAGCTTTATGTAACAGATCGAAGTGGTCGAACGGCGAATATTACGATGTCCGGCAGCGGCTATCTTCAGGCGAAAGACCTGCGCTTGAGCCAGCATGGCGTGACGAATCTGACCATGTCCGGCAATTCCATGATTCTGGCAAACAACGTCAACGTTGGTTTTAACTATTCCGCAGGCGACAACGCTCAGAGCGTTGTTACGCTTGGCGAGTCCGCCAATATTACGACGGGAAATATCTATTTCTTCGGCGGCAATTCGGAACAGGGACATTCCGGCGCGGCTTACGGCTCTGTTACTCTTAACGACAACGCCAAGGTTACCGCTTACGCTGAAACGATTGTCGGAAGAGGAGCCGCTACCGGGATTGTGGAAGGCAAAGACAACTCGGCGGAAGTAACGCTTAACGGAAAGAGCGAATTCTCAACCGGAACGTATCAAGCGTCGGCTGGCACGAAGTCGCAGACCAACGTCAACGACTCGGCAAAGTTCACTGCGACGACAATCGACATCGGACCGGAATCGACGTTCAATCTCAACGGCGGATCCGTCAACCTTCGTCCGTACGGTTTTGTCAAGGCGACTCAAGGTACGTTCAACGCCAACGGCGGAGCGATTAACCTCAGCGCGTCTGATTCGGTAACGTATTCCAACGGGGATCAGATGATTTCCGGATTGTACAGCTCTCAAGACGCCGCCAACGCCGCCAACGCTTTGACGACTGCGCCGTCCGGCTGGCAGACTGCGGTTTTAGACGTCAACGGACAGTAC
>JAZRTH010000205.1:0-3112 GCA_045651945.1 Thermoguttaceae bacterium | reverse complement strand
TCCAAGTTTATAATATATGAGGGGAAAACCTTTTTTGAAAAAAAGGTTCTTCCCCTCAAACTCCCCTTTCCAAAAAACTTTAGTAAGGGGGAAAATAAAAGCGACCAACGGGAGCGATTATCGGCAAACGCGCGGCAGCGCGGATTGGGAGCGGCGCCTCGCCGCCCGCTAGATTCTCGGCGTAACTTTCGCCTGAACGCGACCGGGCAAGCCCATGATGCGGATAAAGCCTTCGGCGTCCGTCTGGTTGTAGGCGTCTGAACCTTCCATCGTGGCGATGCCTTCGTCGTACAGACTGTACGGACTCTTGCGGCTGTTGATCATGATGTTGCCCTTGTAGAGCTGCAAGCCGACTTCGCCGGTTACGTGCTTCTGCATGTCCTTGATAAACGCCAGCAGAGCGTCCATCTTGGCGTGATACCAGAATCCGTAGTAAATCATTTCCGCCACTTCCGGAGCGAGACGATCGCGCAGATGAGTCAGGTCGCGGTCAACGCACAGTGATTCCATCTGACGGTGAGCGTCGTAGAGAATCGTCATGCCGGGGGACTCGTAAACGCCGCGGGACTTCATGCCGACAAAGCGGTTTTCAATCATGTCGATGCGACCGATGCCATTGCGTCCGCCGATAATATTGAGGTGATGAATCATCTCGTAGGGCGTCAGCTTTTCTCCGTTGAGAGAAACCGGAACGCCCGCCTCGAACCCGATGACTATGTTCTCGACTTTGTCCGGGGCTTCCTGCGGGGAAACGCCCATGCCGAAGTCAACCAGTTCAACGCCGTTGATCGACAGGTCTTCCAGCTTGCCGGCTTCGTAAGAAATATGGAAGCAGTTTTCGTCGCTGGAATACGGCTTGGACTTGGACGCCTTAACCGGGATGTTGCGTTCTTCGCAGAAGGCGATCATTTCCGAACGGCCAGGGAACCGGTTGCGGAACTTTTCCATTCGCCACGGAGCCATGATTTTAACGGTCGGGTCGAGGGCTTCCGCCGCCAGCTGGAATCGGCACTGGTCGTTGCCTTTTCCGGTCGCGCCGTGAACGAAAACAGTCGCGCCGACTTCCTTCGCCACTTCCAGACATTTTTTGGAAATGATCGGGCGCGCAATGGACGTTCCGAGCAGATAAATGCCTTCGTATTTCGCCTGCCATTGAATCATCGGAACGGCAAAATCGCGAGCGCATTCTTCTTTGACGTCGACAACGCGAGCGGTTTTCGCTCCGATTTTCAACGCTTTGTCAATCAACGCCTGACGGTCTTCGCACGGCTGTCCCAAATCAACGTAGACAGCGTGAACTTCATAACCTTCTTCGATCAACCACCCAACCAAAACGGAGGTGTCCAATCCGCCGGAATAGGCTAATACGCAACTAGGCATAATAAATCCTTCAAATATAATGGGTTAGAAATATTGCAAGCTGCGGCGGGAGATACGCTTTCTCCAAACCGCTAAAAACTTACTGATTTAAATATAACGGTATTGTATTCTTTTATAAAAAAAAGGGAAGGGGGGCGGGGATTAGTTAGGAGTTAGGAATGAGGAGTGAGGAGCTGGCGCAAGCGTCAGGCGAGCCAAGTGCAACCGCCTGCGTTTTATTCCCAACATATCAATGGGATATTTATTTTATTGAGTAATAGTTGAGAAACCATTGAAGCAGTTCATAATTCCTGCTGTCATCGGCAGAATCAAAGACCGTCCAACCGGTATTGTCTTTTGCGTCAGGGTCTGCGCCCTGTCCAACGAGCCATTGAACCAATTCAAGACTCCCGCTTTGAGCGGCAGAATGTAAAACCGTCCAACCGGTCTTGTCTCTTGCATGAATGTCTGCGCCCTGTTCTACAAGCCATTGAACCAATTCCAGACTTCCGCTTCGTGCGGCGGAATGAATGACCATCCAATCGGTTTTGTCTTTTGCGTTGGGGTCAGCGCCCTGTTCAACGAGCCATTGCACCAGTTCCAAATTCCCGCTTGCGGCGGCAGAATAAATGACTAACCAATCCTCATTGTCTTTTGTGTTGACGTCAGCGCCCTGTTCAACAAGCCATCGAACCAGTTCAAGACTCCCACTCCGGGCGGCAGAGTGAATTACAGTCCAGCCGTCTTCCTGTTTTGCATTGGCGTCTGCGCCGTGGTCAACGAGATATTGAGCCAGTTCACGAGAACCGCTTTGGGCGGCAGAATGCATAATCGTCCAACCGTCATTGTTTTTTGCATTGACGTCAGCGCCATGTTCAACGAAAAATCGAGCCAATTCCATTTCCCCAATTTCAGCGGCGAAATGCAAGACTGTCCAACCTTTTTCGTCTTTTGCGTTGACGTCAACTTCCTGTTCTATGATCCATTGGATTATTTCCAGATTATGTCTGTAGACGGCATGTTCAATTATCTCACAAGTGCAATTTTTTATATTGACATCGTCTTTTCCCTGCTTTAGAAGTTCTTTAATTTGATCAAGATTACCGCTTTGAGCAGCCTCAAAAAAACCTTTAGCGCTGTTGGTTTTAAAGTTGTCAGGAATATAAATGTTTAAAATACAGCGGAATTCGTCCAGAATGGATTGTTCGTTTGGCATTGTAATTGAGTATAAAATAGCAGGTTAATCCAGCAAATTGGTTCGTAACGTTATTTCAAGGTCAGTCCGTTCATAGAGGTTAGCGAGCCGAGTGTGATTTGTGTACACACAACCATCGAGGAGCGCTTTGCGCCGACAGGGTCGGTTCCCGATTGGAAGCGGGTAGCGCCGAAACAGGCTTTTTCGGAGGCATAACCTCGTCCTCTCGCCCGTGCGGCTACGCACTCCTCACTCCTCACTTCTCACTCCTAACTCCTAACTCAAAGATCTTTCGAGTTCAATTTAAACGCGTTCTTTGATGCTGTAGTTCGTTCCCGGCTTCTGGTTGAACGCGGTGAGAAGTTCAGCAAGCAAGCCGACGCAAAGGAACTGGGCGCCGACGATAATAAACAGCGCGGAGAACAGGACGAACGCAGAGTGGTCGGAAACGTGGAACACGCCGCCGCAGCAGTTGGCAATGCGTTCGCTGCAGCGGGTTAGAATCCACAGCAAAGCCATGACGAACACGCCTAGTCCGCCCAGACAGAACGCGCCCAT
>JAZRTH010000204.1:0-3149 GCA_045651945.1 Thermoguttaceae bacterium | reverse complement strand
GCTCGACAGCTCCACCGGCAAAGTTGTGCTGGCTGGAAACGACACGATGGGCGTTGGCGTTGCTATTCGCAAGGCTGACCCAAGCGGCAATGTCGCCTACTGGACGTTCTTGGAACCCGGCGCTCTCTGTTGCGTCGCTGGCGGGGCGATTACAAAATACGCTCTGGTTTACGCCGCGGCGGACGGAAAAGTCGCCAGCTCCGGAACCGTGATCGTTGGCTTCGCGCTGGAAGCGGCAACTGCGTCCGGCGACATTATCGCCGTCCTGCCGTTCCCGACGGGCGGCGCGAAGACGTCAATCCAGAAAGCGTCAAAGGTTACTGCCTTGACAGACAACACTGGCGGAACCGCAGCCGACACGATTCCCGCGGCCGCGGGCGAAGCGTGGACGAAAACCGAAATGGACAACGCCATCAAGTCGCTCTCGACAAAGATTAACGGCGTTATTTCGTCTCTTCAAGGCGCTGGGCTTATGAATACCTGATAGGGGAATGGAAGGGGGATTGTGGCGTGCGTCTTGACGACGTCGCCTGATCCCCATACGGAAACAACAAACAACAAGCAATAAAGGAGAATCACACATGCCTTCTTATCCTAACGACAACCTGACGCAAGCGCGACCGGATCTTCAAATGGTCGCCATGTCGCAGGATTTATTGGCGGCACGACAAGGTTTTATCGGCGCGCAGATGGTGCCGGATCTGCAAGTCGAAACGCTTATGGGCAAATACCCATACGTTGACAATGCCACCTGGCTCAAAGACCCGTTTGAAGAAATCGCTCCAATGGGTGCTCTTCCGCGTTACAAGATTGACTTCGGCGAGAAAACTTTCCAAGTCGGCTACCATGGCTTCGAGATGCCAATCAATCGTGAATTGGCAGTCATGTATAAAGACTGGCTGGCTCTCGAAAAATACACTGCGGAAGCAGCTCGAACGATGGCAGCTTACCACAGAGAGGCGCACGCCGTTTCACTGTTTAACAACGACTCTTGCTACGGCACGTCAACCGCTGTCGATGTACCGTGGACTAACCATGCGTCCGCAAAGCCTCTGAGAGACCTGCAAGGGCTGATTGAAGCGGTTGGCGAAAAATGCGGCGCAGACCCGACAACCATCGTTATGTCAAAAACCACGTTTGACAATATGGTTGACTGCGAAGAAGTAGTTGACAGAATCAAAATCGCTACTGCCGGTTCCGGTCGAATTGAGAAACCGACCGCGCAGAACATTGCCGACTTCCTCGGCGTCAAGCGAATTTTGGTTGGCGGAACTCGTGTCCTTGTACAAAACGGAGCAACTCGAACATTCCCGCGTTTGTGGACGAATAGCCGCGTTGCCGCGTTCGTTGCGCTCGAATCCAAAGAGCAGGCGACACTTCCGCACTGGGCGTCGCACGTCGTATTCAAGCCCAACGTCAACGTCGATTACGGACAGACTCCAATAGGCTCGATTGACAATTGCGAGTTCTACTCCTATGGCGAACCGCAGACGCGAAGCGGTATTATCCAGTGCATTGAATACTCGCAGTTTATTGTTGCCGACATCAACTGCGCTGGCAAATTGACGAACATTTGCTCCTGATAAACCATGACCCCAACACTGAATCTGCTGGACTGCTCGACCCGCGCACGGCTGACGCTGTGCCGGGAAGAGTATCCAATTGCAGACATTGACGCGGCGATTGTAGTTCAATCTGTAACAGACAATCGCGGAGAAGGATTTGGGGAAGACGAGCTGGTTGTCGCACGAATTTTCATTTCTCGGAAAGACCTGGAACGGTTGGAAATTGGGAGAGGCGACTGGCTACAAGACAAGGATTACATTTATGTAGTTACAAACAGTCCAGTCAGAATTGACGCCAATTACGCCGTTTGTCAGACTCGGCGCAAAGTGGTCGTCAGAACATCAAGATAAAATGATTCAAGGTTACAACTCGTCCGCCGCCGTACTGTATCAGTCCGTTCGCCGATTGCTGGCGAAGTCGGAAGCGTTTCAGACGTTTGTTGACGTTACAAGCGAAGCCGACGCGCTGGAACGAGTGTACTTTGAGGGCTTTCCGGAAATTCCCGCTAACGGGAAAGAGTACGGAAAATCAGAATACAACGCCTGGCTTCCGTGCGCTATCGTCCGCCTGCCGTACAACGATGCCGGAATTCGCGGAACACTGGATGCCTTCGGCTCGTCGTTCGAAAATTCCGGTAGCGTCGATATTGTTTTAGAGGCGTCAGTTCCGATGACGGAACAACGCAACAGCATTCCAAAACCGGATTTTATGTATCGCTTTGTTACACACATCGGACAGATACTGGACGAGCTAATTTATTGGCGGGGGCAGCCGGACGAAAACGGCAATTCCGTTTTTGATTTTAGCGATTTTGCCTTCTTGACGTTTGCATACACAACGCAAGAAATGGTTCCCGATACGGGATTAAACATACAAACATTAATCACACTTTCTTACGGTAAGGAGCCGATATAATGGGCGTTTCCGGAAATTTCCAGCCGAATGAATTTGGACTGCACGTCTGGTTCGCGTTTACCGGGATAACAGCCCCAAAAAATAAACGCGCAGTCAACGCCGTTATAAAACAGACGAACGAAGACCTGTTATGGCAATGGCATACGAAATACTTGCCGAAACACTTCACGCGGGCGGCGTATAAAGAATACGGATACATGCCACGTCAGGGCGAACCGGGCTATCCGTTCCTCGACCGTAAAGGTCGAAAGATAGGATTCAAAAAGTCGTACACCGGGCGAAAGCTCGCGAAAAAAGGACACACGAATCCATTCGTGTACACGGGAAAAACAATGGCGACGGTACTTAATCGTTCCAACGCCAACGTCAACCCGAAAAAACTATCGTCCAATCAAGCGTCAATTTCATTTCCCATCGGCTGGGCTGACAAGTCCCCAAATTTAGGGCGTTACGCCGCCGCAGAAATGACGCGGGTTTCACCGGTCGAAGTCAACGAGCTGGCGGAATGGTACTTAATGAGATTGGCAGACAATTTGGCAATGGTTAAATAAAAAGGAATTCAACATGGAAACGATTTATGCAATAAAGCTTGGTAGCTCAATGCACGCTGGGATCACCAGCCAAAACAAAGTCGGATCGTAGCCATGTCGTTCTGTGAGCCAAGGAGT
>JAZRTH010000203.1:0-1916 GCA_045651945.1 Thermoguttaceae bacterium | reverse complement strand
GTAACATCAGCGCCTTTATTAACCGTCATGATGGTTAAAACGTCCAGACCGCCGCCGCGATTCAGGGTTGCCGTTCCGGTTGAACCGCCAACGCCGTTGCCAACTGTCAAGGACGCAACGCCCAGGGTGCTATAGTCAATGGTAACGGTTCCGTCTGTGGTCAAAATATAAGCGTTTTTGGTGAACGATGGGCTTGAAGTGCTGTCAAGATACGTTTCCGTATAGGGAACGCCGTTGACTTCCCAGTTTGTACCGGTGTAATACGTGTTGTTGGTAGCGCCTGTCCAGTAGTAGTTTCCTTCGCCGCCGTTAAAAGTAGCAGTAAGGGCGTTGGCAGACGTGGCAATCGTCCAGTCAGCCGGAGCGTTGGCAATGCTCGGCGTACCAGCAACGGACGTCGCTGCAACCAGATAGAGGGTTTCGCCGTACTTTCCAACATAGTTGGTGTAATTGGTCAGGTCAACTGTTCCATTGAGAGTTGCTGTACCGCTTACGGAAAACGTTCCTTCTGGAACAAGCGTTGCGTTTGACCCGAGAGTATAAGAACCGACAAGCGAATTGGTTCCGTTGAGGATTCCGCCTTCCTGAATGAACGTTCCGCCGTTCATATCGAAAGATTTAACAGTAGCAATTCCGTCTGTCATGTTGAACGAGCTTCTGCCGTCAACCGTAACAGTTTGAGCGTTGAACTTGCCGCCGGCAACGTTGAGAACGCCGCCGTATTTAACGGCAAAGACGTCTGCCGCGTTAACCGTTCCGGAACTGAGCGTAAAGACGTTCGCCAGTTCGTTGGTTCCGCCCAAGCCGATGGTAAAGGATTCGCCAGACTTATTGAAATTCGCGGTTCCGCCATCGACGGTAAACGTGCTGATTCCAGAGGGGTTGCCCGTCCACAAACCAGCGTCGGACGTGGTTGTGAGCGTTCCGCCGGTAAGATTGTATTCTCCAACGGCTCCGTTGCCCCAGCCAAAATCCAAAGGCCAGTTGAACGTTACGCTTCCGCCGGACTGATTGATTGTTCCGGTATTGGCAGAAACGCCGATATAAGCGGGAGCGTCTATGATAACTTCGCCGTTTGTAACATTAAGCGACGCGTCGGCAGCGTTTCCGATTCGGATCGAATTGGCGGATGAAACGTTGAACGTTCCGCCGGTAACGTTAATCGCGCCGTTGGTTTGAATCTGATTGCTGCCGTTGTTGAACGTGAACGTTCCGCTGGCAACATTCAAATCGCCGTTGATGAACAGCCCGGAGCCGGTGTCAGAAACCGTACCGCCGTTGACGGTCAGCGCGCCGTTGGCGTCAATCGTTAAAGCCTGAGTAATGCTGAACGTTCCATTCGACATAACGTTGAGGGTTTTGTTCGCCTCAATCGCAAGAGATCCGCCGGTTCGGGAGATCGAAGCGGGTGTTTCAGTTCCGCCGACGTTTACGGTCTTAACCGCGTTGCCAAGACGGGAGAAGTCCAAATTGATTGTTCCGCCTTTGCTGTCGATAATGTACGCAGTAATAGAATTGGATGTATCGTCCAATCCAGATGTTGCAACAGGACCGATTGGAGAATCCACGTTCCAGTTTCCTGTCGCCCAATAGGTGTTGCTGGCAGCGCCAGTCCAGTAATAATCCATGTCTTCTGCCTGAACAGCCACAACGCTGAACAATACAGCCGCCAAAAGTCCGCCAAGCAACGTTAATTGTTTAGGCATGGTAAAGTCTCCCGTAAAAATATTTAAAATTGATTTTATGTAATTCTATTTATAGAATTCTACCTAGATTACATTATAACCTATAAATTGACAACGTCAACGAACAAAACGGAAAATTTTTAAAAATTTTCCCAAAAAATAGGAAAATTACGAAAAATACCCATCGAGTGAGTAGCGAGTTGCGAGTTGCGAGAAAATATCCCTACTCCC
>JAZRTH010000202.1:0-1336 GCA_045651945.1 Thermoguttaceae bacterium | reverse complement strand
TGACCGCTTCCATGTTTCTTTCCATGAACGCAGCGGCAAGCGCCTGAGCCTTTTGAGGCGTGAGCGGTACGCCGTTCGCCTGAGCGGACGCTTGGAGAGCTTGAAGAGCGTTTTTCATAGCGTCGTTGCTGCCTTGAACGTACTGGAGATATTCAAGCGCAGAGCCGTTTTCTGGCACGGCGGGAATGTTGGCGGCGATATCGGCGTCAAGAGCGGGGGCGTCTTGAGCAAATGCGCAAACAGACGCCAAAGCCATAACCAGACCGAGCGTCAAAGTAAGGAAACGAAATTTCATTTTTCAGTCCTTTCAATGGGAGGGAAAGTTAACGGGGAAGGGCGGCTGTTGAGGTCGCCCGATGATTTTATATTATAATACGATAAATTGTAATCGATAGTTCAAAAAAAGGGAATAGGGAGTAGGGAATAGGGAATAGGGATTTTTAAACTATTGCCTACTGTCTATTGCCTAATTATTCCCATTTCAGAATCGCGCCGGTATCGGCGGAAGACGCCATTTTGGCGTACTTTGCCAGGTATCCTTTTTTGATTCTCGGTTCGGGAGCTTTCCATTCCTTTTTGCGTTCGGCGAGTTCTTCGTCGGTCAGGCGGACGTTGAGCGGTCTGGCGGGAATGTCGATGTCGATAATGTCGCCGTCTTTAAGCAGACCAATCGGGCCGCCAGACGCAGCTTCAGGGGAAACGTGCCCAATGCACGCGCCAGCCGTGCCGCCGGAAAAGCGTCCGTCTGTAATGAGCGCAACGGAATCGTCCAGCTTGACGCCTTTAATTGCAGTCGTGGGCGCGAGCATTTCCTGCATTCCCGGCCCGCCTTTGGGGCCTTCGCCTCGAACGATAACGACGTCTCCGGCTTTGACCTTGCCGGCGACGATGCCTTCGTACGCTTCCGGTTCCGACTCAAAAATGACGGCTGGTCCCGTGTGAACGAGCATTTGAGGCAGTACGCCCGCCGACTTGACGACCGCGCCGTTGGGAGCGAGGTTGCCGTGGAGAATTGCCAGCCCGCCGACTTGAGAATAGGCGTTTTCGACTTCGCGAATGCAGTCATACGGGTCAAATCCAAGCGTCAAATCGCGAACGGTTGCGGCTTCGCGTTCTACGGACATGCCTTTGCTGTTGCGTCGCCCGGTTCCCTGAACGGCGTACAGTTCCAACGCTTCTTGAGAAACCGTGTCGGCGCGGAGGTCAAACTGAGCGATGTTCTCGCCCAGCGTCTTGCCGGTAACAGTCATGGCGTCCAAATGCAGCAAGCCGGGCTTTCCGCGGGCGATCGACCCGAGAATGGTGTGAATGCCGCCGGAGTTGTGAACGTCTTCCA
>JAZRTH010000201.1:0-2052 GCA_045651945.1 Thermoguttaceae bacterium | reverse complement strand
GCCCCGGCGTTTTATTCGACGGTCCTGAGCCGATTGTTTCCCAATGCTGAGTGGGCGTTGTCATGACAGAAAAATCGGTCGCCAGCTCCCACGGCGCTTTCATCCGGGCGACGAGTATTTCCTGATGAAATTCTTTCGTTCCGCGTCCTTTCTCTGTAACAAACATTCCGTATGCGCCTTTCCATTTCCCTTCGCGAATGACAAGCGAGGACTGCCCGATTACCCAGCCTGCAACCGCCGCGCCGTCCTTGTCGAGAAGCGGCTGAGATGTGAACGGTTCGCCTGTAACGGGATGTCCGTACGGCCCGGTAGGCGAACCGGAAAGCGACTTGAGGACAACGGCTCTGACGCGGCTGGAATCTCCCGGGGAGGAATCGCGCAGGGCGAGGAACATATACCAGCCCGCACAACCGGGGAATTCGTCGTCCGTGAAATGGTGTATTTCCGGACTCCACGTCCCGCTGACGCCTTTATAGCCAAGTTCTGTAACAGTCTTGTCGACCGCACTGTCGTATGCGAGCGTCTTTTGACATGTCGGCGCTCCCAGCCCTTCGAGCGTCTCTGACTCCTCAACGAGAATCTTCGTCGCCCCGGTTTGCGTGAGGCAAAATTTGCCGTCGTAACGCAAAAGCCACGGATCGGCGCACGATTTACGCAGCAGCGTCGGCGGAGGCGGCGCCGCATAAGTCTTATAGACGAAAAGCCCCAGGGTTAAAATCCAGACTATTACGAGCGCTCTTTTCATTTACTTATAGTTCCTAATTCGGACGTCGATGGATTCGCCTTTGAGCAACTCGACGACTCTCTTGACGGGCGTTTCAGAGTAGTGGTACGGGAAAAGCGTCTTCGGCTTGATCGTCTTTGCCGCTTTCGCGACCTGTTCTGGCGTCATCGTGTACGGCTGATTGCAGGGCAGGAAAGCGACGTCAATATTCGTCAGAGCCGCCATTTCAGGGATGTCTTCCGTGTCGCCGGCAATGTAGATGCGAAGCCCGTCGATGGTCAGCACGTAGCCGTTGTCGCGTCCTTTGGGATGAAACTGCGTCCGACCGGGCGAGGTGTTGTAGGCAGGGACGGCTTCGATCTGAATGCCTTTGGCAATCGTAAGACTTTCACCGTTCTTAAGCGCAGTGCCGGAACCGAGTTTTTTCTCAACGGCGGGATTGACGATAATCTGAGTTCCGTTTTTCTTGAGCGCGGCGATCGCGGCGGGATCAAAGTGGTCGAAATGCTCATGCGTGATGAGAATGACGTCCGCCTTCGGAAACGCCGAGTAGTTCGTCTTAGGCTCATACTGTGCGACGGGATCGACCTGAATTTCCAGCCCGTCGTACTGGATTCGCAGGCTGGCGTGCTTGATAGCGGTAATTGTTACCGTTTTACCGCTTTTTGTCTTGAACTCGTCCGTCTGAAAATTGCCGGACGCGAAGCATCCTGTTGTAAATGATATTGTCATAGCAATTGCAGCAAAAAAGGGTAGCGCTTTCATGGTTATTTTCCTTTAAGGTTTATCTTGGGTGGTGGACGCCTCACGCGAAGGCTTATTGTGAGAGGGTTTGCCTCACGCAAAGTTTGCAAAGTGTTTTGGAATGTTTTGCCTCACGCGAAGTTCGCAAAGTCCGCGAAGTATTTTGGAATGGATTGCCTCACGCGAACTTTGCGTGAGACCTTCTTGTCTGTGTCGCAGTACTTAACGGAACATTCCAACCTTTACGGACTTTGCGTGTCTCAGTCAGCTCCGCAGTATTTAACGGCACGAAGGACGTCGTTCTCGATTATTTCATTTCGAATTGTTCAATTGTGAACTTGCCGACGGCGTTCATGATTCCACCGTATTTGACAAACGGTTCGGATTCCATGTGCGCCTTCAATGCGGCTTCGTCGCGCCACGTCTCGCAGAAAAACAGAATGTCGGGACGGGTTCCGCTTTTGAACACGTCGTAAGCGATGCAGCCGTCCTGTTTGTTCGATTCAGCAACGAGTTCTTTGGCGGCGGCGAGCGCTTCCTCGAGACGTCCTTCCTGGGCTTGATAGAAACAGTTTATTCTAATC
>JAZRTH010000200.1:0-2811 GCA_045651945.1 Thermoguttaceae bacterium | reverse complement strand
GGAAAGTTCGCGACGTTTATGATTTCGGAGACGAAGTTCTGCTCGTCTCAACAGACCGCATCAGCGCTTTTGACTGGATTCTGCCGGCGGGTATTCCCGACAAAGGGCGCGTCCTGACGCAGATTTCCGCGTTCTGGTTTGACCTCTTCGGCGGCGACAACCACAAGATTACTTGTGACGTCAACGAAATGCCGCAGCTCAAAGGACTCGACACGACCGACCTGGCGGGCCGTTCGATGCTGTGCAAAAAGACGAAAATCGTCCCGATGGAATGTATCGTCCGCGGCTATCTGACCGGTTCCGGCTGGAAAGAATATCAGAAGAGCGGTTCCGTTTGCGGAATTGAACTTCCCAAAGACCTCAAGGAAAGCGCGAAGCTGGAAAACCCGATTTTCACGCCGTCCACCAAGGCGGAAGAAGGGCACGACATCAACATTTCCTTCGAGCAGATGGCGGATCAGATTGGCGTTGCGCTGGCGGAAGAGCTTCGCGAACGCAGCATCGAAATCTTCCTCCGAGGCAGCGAGTATGCGGAATCCAAGGGCATTCTCATTGCAGACACGAAGTTCGAATGGGGCGTTCTGGACGGCAAACTGATTCTGGCGGACGAAGTCCTCACGCCTGACAGCAGCCGATTCTGGCCTGCTGACCAGTACGAAGAAGGACGCAGCCAGCCCTCGTTCGACAAACAGTTTGTTCGCGACTGGCTGACCAATGAGTCCGGCTGGGACAAGAACAGCGAACCGCCGACTCTCCCGCAGGACATTATCGACAAAACCCGCGCGAAGTACGTCGAAGCCTACGAACGCCTCACCGGAAAAGAATTCCCGTGGAAATAGGGAACGTTTCTACGCCGCGAAATGTGCATACCAAACCGACGCAGCCAAAAACCTCCTCTGGATGTAGCCCGTCCTCGGGGCGGCGAGGCGCCGCTCCCAGTCCGCGCTGCCGCGCGTTTGCCAAAAATCGCTCCCGTTGGTCGCTTGCGTAAAACGCTTGAAGTGTGCATACCAAACTGACGCAGCCAAAAACCTCCTCCGGATGTAGCCCGTCCTCGGGCTACGGCAAAACGCCGCGAAGTGTGCATACCAAACTGACGTAGCCAAAAACCTCCTCCGGATGTAGCCCGGCTTCGGGCTACTTGCTGTTGCAACCAATAATCTGTTACGCAGTCGAAAATGCCAGAAATTTTCCTAGGTATTTTCGAATTTTCCTTGACGGCTTTCGCCGTCAAGTTGTAGCCCGGGGACGGGCTACATCCAAGGGGCGTTATCTTTTTACTCTCTTTTTTCTACCGCCCCCTTGCATTCTGTAAAATACTGAATATACTAATTATTGGATTTTGTATTCATCGTAAATTTTCCCCGCTGCTATTGCTTTAGAGTTACAAATATGAGCAGAAAACTAAAACGCAAATTGCTATCGCTCTATGTCTGGCTGACGCTGCCAATTGTACTATTTACGTTGTACAGCAGGTTTAGCGATAGAATGGCAATATATCACTGGTTTAACAATACCGCCAGTATGGACATGTTGTATTTCGACGTTAGAATTCCCCTTGTTCACGGCAGATACAAAACGTCAATTAAGCGCATAAGACCTTGTTGGGCGCGGGATAACGGTTCGTTTGAAACAAAAGACGATTTTGATTTTGCAGCAGTTAAACCGCCTGTAGGTTCCTGCTTTGTATCGCTTGGAACACAGAGAGTATATCCTTTCAAAGAGAACATTGATCTTTTGCCGTACAAAGTATACGGAGCCAGTCTTTATGAAGATCATATTGATATTCAAATACCGGATTTTCTCTCGTTTGAAGAAGTATTCTTTGATATGCCGACAACGCATCGATTATATCTGGATTTTAAAACGGACGTTAATCAATCAGACAATTCCGAGTTTTCAAATTACGCACCTGAATTTCGGCGCGTCTTGAACGTTGTTAAATACGCTCAGGAATGTCAAAACGGCGGGTCAAAACCTCAAGGCGATCAGAACAGCGATGGAGAGAAATAATTATGAATAAAATCAAAGAAAACTTGACGGGCGCCTGTCGTTGGTTTATCAACCAATCTCCGATGTTGCACTTTTCGCTGCTGCCATTTCTCATTCTGATATTGATATACGTTTTTGGGTCTTATTCTTTTCGAGTCGATATAGAGATACGGGGAATAGACCGATATTTGTTATATTTGGGATTTTTCCTGTTGTTTTTTTACTGGCTGTTTTGGCAGACGCGTCTTAAAAGCTGGTTTTTCAAACAAACAACGCTTCATATTTCGCTGATTTCGTATTTCATTCTGATACAGATTAAAGTATTTGGAACATATACTTTTCAGGACAACCTTCGATTCTGGGGAATAAACGGCATTTTGTTTTATTTGGGATTTATGCTGTTTTTTTACTGGCTGTTTTGGGAAACGAGAATCACAAAGAATCCTGCCGCCAGCGGTTTCATTAAATTTATTTTAACAATATTTTTATTGATCTTTAACCTCTGGCTTGCCTTGGTACTGTTGTAAGAAGCCAGCGGATCAACAGGGCTATTTGTTTTAAACGCCGCGAAGTGTGCATTCCAAACTGACGCAGCCGGAAACCTCCTCCGGATGTAGCCCGGCTTCGGGCTACACTGCTAATACTACGAAAAACCAATTTCGTAGCCGAAAATATTCGTCATTTTCTCTCTACGTTGTCTCCCCCTTTCGGCGTTTTTTTCCCTTGACGGCTTTCGCCGTCAAGTTGTAGCCCGGAGCCGGGCTACATCCAAGGGAGGGGATCTGCTTACGCAATAATCAATCCCCCCTACCAGCTTCT
>JAZRTH010000199.1:0-1613 GCA_045651945.1 Thermoguttaceae bacterium | reverse complement strand
CTGATAAAGTTTATCTAATTTACCAAAAATATTTTCAAAAATTTTTCGCAATTGGTTGATAAATTAAGAATTTATGTGTATAATATAGTTTGATAAATAATTATTTTGGATATTTGTAGATTCCAAAAGCGGGGACGATTTATCGTTTTCGCTGTACATACAACATCATTTACAACAAAGTTCAGAGAAATGAAAACTCCATTTCCAAAACGTTTGACCGGTTTTGTTACATACAACGCTTTTAACGCTGTCCGCTTTGCGCTTGCAGTCGCGCTGACGGCATCGCTGTTTATCGGTTCTGCCGCGGCAGAGACGTACTCGCTGACAACGCGCGTTAAGCCTGATGAAGCTGGGGTTGCCGGTTTGCCTGCCGGTAAAACGTATTGCGATTTGACTTCATCAGACACAGTCAACGTTACAGCCAGTAACGCGCAGCTTTACTTTATGGGTTCATCTGCGGTAACGCTTAATTGTAATATTGAGATTAGCGGCGATGGCTACGGGTCTGAAAAAACCGGTAAATTCCGAATGCAGATGAATTCTTCTGTCCCTGTCTATCTGAATGGTACGGTGAACCTGCTTGGAGCAGCAAAAATTGGTTCTCACGCCTGGCAGAGTAATCAGGGCTATTTGTATTTCAATGGTCAGATTACCGGCGCGGGTTCTTTGGTTGTCGCTCCGGGTTATCTTTCACAAGCACATTTGAACAATTCGAATTCGGTTAACAATTATCAGGGAGATACGCAGATTGGTTCATCAGGCATGTATAACAACAGCGGCATTACCACCTATGCTGGAACTCTGGTTCTTGACGCCGACGAACAGATTCCTGACGTTCTTACTGCCGGGTCGACCTCAAAAGGCAACCTCGTAATGTACAGCTGGGAAGACGCCAGCGCTCGATTGACGTCAACCTTTGATCTCAACGGTCATACCGAAACCATCAACGGAATCGTTTGTACCGATACGCTGAGCGTTATTAAAGGAAGCTACGGCAGTAAATTGCGAGTCGGCGCCGACAACAGCTCGTCTACGTTTACAGGTAAAATTCAAGATGGTATGCAGCTGGAAAAAATCGGAACGGGAACGCTGACCCTTTCCGGAGAAAACACTTACTCCGGCGGAACGATTCTTACTGCCGGTACGTTGGCTATGAATTCCGCCACTGCCCTTAGTTCGGGATCAATTAACTTCAACGGTAATTCTACGCTGCTGGTTAACATTCCTAATCCTGAAATTACAAATTATATGACATTTAATTCCGGCGTTGTCGGTACGATTAACACCAATGGTCAGAATGTTACATTATCCGGTTCTTTGGAAGGAAACGGCGGACTGAACAAAACCGGCGCAGGAATTTTAACGCTTCAAAACTCATGCAGCGCTGCCTCAATAACCGTATCAGAAGGTACGCTTTTTCTGCCAGAAAATGCGTCCATGAATTCGACCTCTCTGACAGTTCAGAGCGGCGGAACGGTTCAAACCGATATTGATTTATCCAATACAAACGTATCAATTACTGGCGGAACTTTAATTATCGGCAGCTCTCTAACAACAACGGAAGTTGACGTTAATTCTTTATCGCTCAATGGCGGTACAATCCACTTTGATAT
>JAZRTH010000198.1:0-3678 GCA_045651945.1 Thermoguttaceae bacterium | reverse complement strand
TTGCTTTATCTATATCTCCTATCTTCTCGTAATATTTTAAAATTTTTTCTCCTATTTCCTTGCAGTATCAAAAATCGCGTGTATAATATATCCTTAGGAACATATTTTTGATAATTGCGTCAAAATATATACGTACCGATTGTTCATCAAACCCAATCCCCCAATTTTTAACCAATACATAGAAGAATTATGACTAATTCTCGGAAACCGATTATTCTGTCCCCCCCCCGCATTTTAACATGCGGTAAACTTTCTCTCTTGGCTCTTCTGGCGCTCCTGTTTGTCGGCTCTTTCGCTCAGGCGGAAATATATACAGATGACACAATTCCAACAGTAGACATTACTACAGACGCAATTTTTGACATTACAAATTCAGCAGTGTATTCTGGAGTAATTTCGGGTTCTGGAACGGTATCTAAAATTGGGGCAGGCGGTTTGACGCTTTCCGGCGCTAATACGTACACCGGCGCAACGACCGTTTCTGCTGGTACGCTTACGTTCTCCAGCAGCGCCCTTCCCGTTTCTGCCATGACGGCGACTGGCGGTACGCTGGTTTTGGGAACAACGGGAAATGCAATCACCGCTTCGGGCGGGACGTCAATTAAAACAAACGGCGGCGCTGTCCGACTTGACGGCAACCTTACAATCAGTTCTGGTACAGTTACAGTTAAGGGCGCCTGGACAGGCAATGGAGCAATTAACCTCAAAGGCGGCGAATTGCGAGTTACCACAAATTTCAGCTATGACAAAGGAATTACGCTCAGCGGCGGAACGTTACGCAACGCAACCGATGGCAGAACGGTTACAGTCAGCGCTCCGTTAAACCTGGTTTCAGAATCCTTTTTTAAGTCCGGTTGGTCTGAAAATATGACGCTAACCGGCTCTATTACAGGCGCTGGAAAATTCCATGTAAAAACCGATTCTGGATATGTGATTGCTGCAACAACCTGTACAGATAATTCGTTTACAGGCTCTATACATACAGACAATGAAAGCGGTTCGTATGGATTGCTGAGATTGGGCGCGAACAATCCGTTTGGAACCAATGCTGGCGAAGCCAGAATTTGGGGTACTTTAGATATGAATGGGTACAGCCAAACGTTTGCTGGAGTGGCTAACAGCGACAGTACTACTGCAGGCAAAGTTAAGGGGACAAGCTCTTCTGTTTTGACATTGAAACTCAATAGCAATGCCAGTAAAGTTTATGGAGGCTCATTTGAAGGCGCGCTGAGTCTGGTTTTAACTGGCGATGGCACAGGAACTCAGATTTTCAAAAAGGCTCCTGCGTATACGGGTTCGACGACTGTTCAAGCAGGTACGCTTCAGTTGGACGCTGGCGGTACGCTGCGTAACCTTTCCGGCGCTGGAACTGTCAAATTTGGAGGTAATACTCTGACTTTGAGCAATTCTGCCGATACGACATTTTCAGGTTCTCTGTCCGGTTCTGGTCAAATATCGTTTGCTAATAATGCATCCAACTGGATTGTCATGGCGACAACTTGTGAAAACAATTCATTTACTGGAAACGTTCTTATAAACTATAGCGATACAGATTCTTCTCTTCAAGGTAAAGTCAGACTGGGCAAAGATAATCCGTTTGGAACAAGCGCAGGTCAGGCGAACATTTATGGAACGTTGGATATGAACGGATACAGCCAAAGATTCAAAGGTCTGTATAACAACGGCGATAAAGGTTCAATCTACAATAATACAACAACGCTTTCGACTTTAACGATTGACACAACGGGAAAGAATTTGACGTTCCAGAGTTCTATTAAAGGCAACATTGCTTTGGATATAACTGGAACTGGAACGCAGACGTTAAGCAAAGCGCCTGAATATACCGGCGCGACAACGGTTGAATCGGGAACGCTGGCTTTGTCTGCTGGCGGTAAGCTGTATAATCTTTCCGGTGCGGGAACGGTTGCTTTTGGTTCAAATACCCTGACTTTGAGCAATTCTGCCGATACAACGTTTTCAGGTTCTCTGTCTGGTTCTGGTCAATTGTCGTTTGCTAACAATACATCTAACTGGATTGTCATGGCGACAACTTGTGAAAACAATTCATTTACAGGACAAATTGTGATTAACTGTGATGACAACGATTATTCTAATCAAGGCAAAGTCAGACTGGGCAAAGACAATGCTTTTGGAACAAGCGTTGGTCAGGCAAGAATCTATGGAACGCTGGACATGAACGGATACAGTCAAATCTTTAACGGTCTGTATAACAACGGCGATAAAGGATCAGTTTATAATAACACTGAATCGCTGTCGACGTTAACAATTGACACAACGGGTAAGAATTTGACATTCAAGAGTTCCGTTAAAGGCAACATTGCTCTGGTTATCAATGGAACTGGAACGCAGACTTTAGATAAAGCTCCTGAATACACCGGCTCGACAACGATTGAATCGGGAACGCTGGTTCTGTCCAATGGCGGGGAACTGTTCAATCTTTCCGGCGGAAGCCTTGACGCGAACGGTGAAATTGCCGTTGCTGCGACTCTGGACGCGTCTGGCAAGGCTTTGACGCTCAGCAATGATCAGATGACCAAGTTCATCGGATCAATTAAAGCAGATTCAATCGTTAAGACCGGCGACGGAACGCTTCAGATTTGCACATCTGCCGCCGGACAGGTTGACGCTGCCAGTTTCGTTGTTTCGTCCGGTCGTCTGGATATGAAAGAATACTTTTCCGGTTCGCTGGCAGTCGAAGCTGGCGCGACGCTGTCGCCCGGCAACTCTGTCGGAACGCTGACGGTTGACGGAGAGTTTAGTCTGGATAGCGGTGCGACGCTGTTGCTGGAAGTCGGCAAAGACAATCAAGGCGACATTGTCATTGACAAGCTGTTTGTCAACGGAGACGCAACGTTTGATTCCGGGTCAATTATCAACATTACTTTAGACCCGTCCAGCTCGCTCAAAGGCGGCGATACGTTCTCCAGCGTTATAATTACATCCAACAACGCGCAGAGCATTTTTGACGACGTTGTAAGCGCGCTGCAATCTTATTACTTTACGGATTTGCAAGCAACGATTTCCGGGAATGAGATTTCCCTTTCCGGACGTCTCGACCCCAACGCCGTTCCTGAACCGTCAACGTGGGTGCTGATGGCTCTCGGCGCTGCTGGGCTGTTGTACTGGCGTAAGCGCAAATAAATGAGAGGCGGTAACGAAGCGAGTTAAACGAGCGTAGTTACGCTTAAAGCGGGGGGCAACTCCCGCTTTTTTGTTAGGATTGAGGAGTTGTCAAACGTCGTCGATGGTCGGTAAATCGTCGAGCGAGTCCAGATTGTAGAGTTCCAGGAATCGGTCTGTGGTTCTGTACAGGTTGACTTTTTTGTTGTCTGTGATTCGCTGTTCGACCTGAACCAGATTGCGTTTGACCAGCAGGTTTAGAATGGGCGTGGGACGGTCGACGCCGAGCTTTTTCCCGACTTCCTGAGCGGTCAGCGGCTGCATGTAGGCGACCAGCGCCAGGACGTTTTTGGCGCTTTGCGGCAGTTCGGACTCTCGCGTGGGCGTATAGAAGCCGTCGCGAACCGGTTCGAACAGCGGGTCAAGCTGAACGCGCCATTTGTCGCCATCGGGCGATTCCAGATAGTACGGCCGGGCGTCCTCTTTCCATCGCTGAGCAATCTTTTCAGCCGCGGCGGCAACGTCTTCTTCTGTAAC
>JAZRTH010000197.1:0-5070 GCA_045651945.1 Thermoguttaceae bacterium | reverse complement strand
TTCCCTTATTAAAGTTTTTTGGAAAGGGGAGTTTGAGGGGAAGAACCTTTTTTTCAAAAAAGGTTTTCCCCTCTCATAAGAATTGAAAAAACTTCCCTAAAAAGGGAGCCAGCTTGCTGGCGACCGAAAGTTTTTTCAATTCAGCGGCGAGACGCCGCTCCCAATCCGCGCTGCCGCTCGCCTGCCAATAACCGCTCCCGTTGGTCGCTTGCGTTTCTCGCAACTCGCAACTCGCAACTAAAATTTCTCTCTTGCTCTAATTCTCAAAAAACGCTAAGATAGGGTATTGTAATAGACTAAACAGATATTTTACCTACAGGTTTAATCATGTCCCTAACTCGCCGACAATTTGCTGCTGCGTTATTTTGCGCCGTTCTGGCTGGAACCGGTCGCTTTGATTCTGTATGCTCCGCTCAACAGAGATATTTGGACGCGGACGTTTACAAAGCGGAACTGTACGCTCTGACGGACGAACAAAAAGCCTATATTGACGCCGTCATTGACTTGGCGGAAGATCAGATTATTCCCCCGTCGATTGTAGAAAAATGCTTCTTCTACGCCAGAAAGAAAGCGCAGAAACATCGCCGTTACTACTATTTTAAAAACGCTCTTTCCTTCGCTCTGAATGAGAAGGGATACGACTTGGAAAAGCTGATGGCGAAAAGAAGATAGACAATAGGCGCGAAGCGCATCTGCTAGAACCGTGTAGCGGTTCAATATTTCTAGCCGTGGGGTGAAACCCACGGAAAGAAACAATTGGGCGCTTTTATCCCAAAGGCGAGATTGTCCACGAAATAAGATCAACGACAGCGGTTTTCTTCGAATCTGTTTTGAGGCGTAATTGATTATTGTCAATCGATGTTTCTGTAATAATATCGTTAGGACAAAAAGAATGTAATCGTTCTCCTTTGCAGCTATAATTCAATACTTCATATTCCGTTACTAATAAATAGCTGTTGTTTTCTTTAACGTAATAAATATAAAACAATGGGAATTCCAAATAAACGTCCTGTATGACAGCTTTATTTTTCACGTCAATAAACAGCGTTCGATTTTGCAGCCCAATAATCAATAAATCAGACATCTCTTGATAAATCAAAGCTGGTAAAAAGGACAAGGACAAATCCGTTGTCAATAAAATGGATAACTCTTCAGAAAGAGAAAACAGGTCTCTTACTTTTATAATAAAAGACGTTTCTTCTCCTCCAAACGACTCGGAAATAGTTATATCAGCTTTAATCTCGATACCATGGGCGTCGAGACACTGAATCATTTTTTTATTAAAAACGTAGTTCATAATTGCTTATACGGCATATACGCTAAACGTTCCTTGATTTTGCTGGATATTAACTAACCGCCCCTATTATTCTGATTATTTTGCGCCATGCTCTTTGAGCCATTTGACCAATTCCTTATCCATTGCTTCATCCAAAACGGTACTTCCATAATTGTCTTTTGCGTTAATGTCGGCGCCGTGTTCGACCAGCCATTTGACCATTTCCAAATTATCGCATAGGACGGCAGAATGCAAGGGCGTATCTCCATGAGTGTCTTTTGCGTTGACGTCCGCGCCGTGTTCAACCAATACCTTAACCATTTCCAGAGATCCGTTTTCAACAGCGTAATGCAATACTGTAACGCCATGAGCGTCTTTTGCATTGACGTCCAAACCCTGTTCAATCAGCCATTTGACCAGTTCCAGATCCCCACATTGAGCGGCAAAATGCAATGCCGTTTCTCCATTTTTGTTTTTATCTTTTACATTCAAACCCTTTTTAACCAACCATTGAACCAGTTCCAGATTCCCATATCGGGCGGCAGAATGCAAGGCGGTTTCTCCATCATTGTCTTTTATTTTGATTCCAGTCCCTTGTTCAACCAGCCATTGCACCAGTTCCAGATTATCCCATCGGGCGGCAAAATGCAAGGCCGTTTCTCCATTTTTGTTTATATCTTTTACGTCCAAACCCTGTTTTGCCAGCCATTGAACCAGTTCCAGATTCCCATATCGAGCGGCAAAATGCAAGGCTGTATTTCCGTCATTAGTTTTTGCATTGACGTCCAATCCCTGTTTAACCAGCCACGCAACCAGTACCACATTCCCGCTTAGAGCGGCAAAATGTAAGACAGTTTCTCTATCATTATTTTTTATTTTGACTTCAGCCCCTTGTTCAACTAACCATTGAACCAGCTCCAGATTCCCACTCTGTGCGGTATAATGCAAAACAGTTTCTCCATCATTATTTTTTATATTAACGTCCGCGCCGTGTTCAACGAGCCACTTAACCATTTCCCACTTACTTAATCGGACGGCAAAATGCAAGGCGGTATATCCATCGTTGCACTGTACATTGACGTCTGCTCCATGTTCAATCAATTTTTGAACCAATTTCAGATTGCCAGCTATGCTGCAAGAAACCAGGGCTGTACTTCCTGATTCGCATTTACTATTTACATCAACGCCCTGTTTAACCAACCAGTCAATCATTTCCAGATACTCTGAATCGTCCGCGTAAAACAAATCGACTGTATGAAATAAAATTGTTATTCCGTATCTGTTTTTTGCCTTGACGTCCAGCCCTTTTTCGACCAGCCATTTGACCAGTTCCAGATTCCCGCTCTGGACTGCTGAATGCAAGATCGTATTGTCATCATGGTCTTTTACGTTGACGTCCAACCCTTTTTCAACCAACCATTTGACCAGTTCCAGATTCCCGCTTTGGGCGGCAAAATGCAAGACCGTTTTATCGCCGTTGTCTTTTACGTTGACGTCCAGTCCTTTTTCAACCAGCCATTTGACCAGTTCCAAATTCCCGCTTCGGGCGGCGGGATATAGAACCGTCCTGCCAATGCTGTCTTTTGCATTTATTAATTCCGCGCCATGCTTTACAAGCTCTTGAACGCGATTCAGATCGCCTGTCGCCGCCGCATAATAAAGAACGTTAGCGCCGCAAACGTTAGTATGATACGAGAAATCATATTTTCCATCCTGGAACATCTGTTCAAAACGATCAACGTCTTTCTGACCAAACAACATAACTATTAATCTCTTCGTCTTGGGCGGGCAGTCGGAATTCTCTGCTGAGCAACTCGCCCCGGCAAGACAAATTCCCAAAACAAACAAAACGCTCAAAACGCGATGAATACGGTACATAATACAGAATCCTCCTTGGTTATTGTTAAATAGCTAATTCGGTTAGAAACAACCTGAACCGTGAATCAGTCCCTTTGTCTTAATTCTTTTTGCTCCAAGCTTTTTAAGCCATTTCATTATTTTCCGATTGTTATTGTCAAAGGGATGGCCATTAAAGGCATAATCTAAAACGGTATTACCATCATTGTTTTTTGCGTTGATGTCTAAACCTTGTTTTACCAGCCATTGAACCGTTTTCAGACTGCCGCTTTGGGCGGCATAATGCAAAACCGTTGTTCCACTCTCCGTCTTTTCATTGATATCCAATCCCTGATCAACCAGCCATTGAATTGTTTTCAGACTCTTGCTTTGGGCGGCATAATGCAAAACAGTTAATCCTTCGTCGTCTTTTGCATTGACGTCTGCGCCGCGTTCAACGAGCAATCGAACCATTTTCAAATTGCCGTTTAGAGCGGCGTCATGCAAAATTGAAGCGCCGTTATTTTCTGTTGATTTGACGTCTGCGCCATGTTCAATTAATAATTTAGCTATATCTTCATCATAGTTCCAAATAACTTCATGCAAAGCGGAATGTCCACGCATGTTTTCTCTTATATTGGCGTCCGCGCCATGTTCAACCAGCAATTGAACCAGCTTTCGTTTATGGCGGATTTTTTGTTCATCCGGACATAAATCGCCATCGAATTCAATAACGCGATACAAGACAGTTTTTCCTTCGTCGTCTTTGGCATTGACGTCCACGCCGCGATCTATGAGCCACTGAACCAATTCCAGATTGCCGCCGCTGAGGAAGGCGTAATGCAAGACGGTATCTCCTAATCTGTTTTTTGCATTAACGTCAGCGCCGCATTCAACCAGCCATTGAACCAGTTTGAGATTGCCACAGCCTGCAGCATTATGCAAGACGGTTCTCCCATCATTGTCTTTTGCTTTGACATCCAATCCCTGATTAACCAGCCACTCAACCAGTTCCATATTGTCGTTGCAGGCAGCGTAATGCAAGGCAGTTTCTCCAAATATGCTTTTTACTTTGACGTCCGCGCCCTGTTTAACCAACCATTGAACCAGTTCTAAATTACCGAACAGAGCGGCATAATGCAAGGCGGTTCTTTTATGGTTATCTTTTACATTAATATCCGCGCCCTGTTTTACAAGCTCTTTAACGCGATTTAGATCGCCTGCCGCTGACGCATAGTGAAGAACGTTAGCGCCGAGATCCGTCGTATAGGAGAAATCAAATTTTCCGCTTTGGAACATCTGTTCAAAACGATCAATATCGCTTTGTTTAAACACCCAGTTGACGTTTGTCTTCTGCTGTTGACAGTCGGAATTCTCCGCTGAGTAACTCACGCCGACAAGGCAAATTCCCAAAACAAACAAAACGCTCAAAACGTGATGAATGACGTTCATAATATTATAGGATTCTTGATTTGACGAAATGGTAAATTCTTTTGAATTGCAATAAACCAACAGTTCGCTCAATTAGAACTATTGACAGTATTATATTATAATGATAATTTTGATTTTATTCAAGAGGATTTAGAAGGGAGGCAGGAGCGCCCGATAAAAACGTATTAGTCCCGATTGTTTCTTTGTGTTCTTTGTGATTAAAATTCTTTGGCGGCTGACACAGCCGCGATCCAGTTGTTCAGACGGGCTTTCCACGTTAAAAGGTTTTTGGAGGCTTCCGCATTTTCTTGACGGCATGACCGTCAAGTTGGACTCCGAGGACGGAGTCCATCCGGGGAAGGTTTTCGGCTGCGTAGTTTTGTTATGCACGCTGCGAAACGTTTGTAATAGTTTCAGTTCCTTTTCCTCCCGCCCTCCTTGCAGGAGGACAGAAGGAAAAGGTTATTTGACGATATTCTTTTTTGTGTGTTCTTTGTTCCGTGGGTTTCACCCACGGCTAGAAACAT
>JAZRTH010000196.1:0-3735 GCA_045651945.1 Thermoguttaceae bacterium | reverse complement strand
CACTGGACGTACGTCTACTACGCCACGATTCAACTCAGTATCGAGAATCCCTGAAAATGGCTGGAACTCAAAAAGCTGGTACATCAGAGCGCAGTATGCGTAGTCCGTAGTTCCCGTCAACGCTGCGTGCTTTCTTCCATGCTGTCGTATCCACTTGCACAAGTCCTTGTTCTTTGGCTTTTCCAAGAGTGCATTTGCCAGTTCGATGCAGCCTTTGTAATATCTTATGTTTTCTAGTTTCAAGTATTGATTATAGGAACCTTTCTCCAAACCTTTAACGTAGTTCGGGAACATAAGCATGAGACAGCCCAAGACAAGTCGAACTTCCTCACGCTGGAAGAACATAGCCGAACGAGGCGAATAGACGTTGATGCCGTTCTCTTCCAGGAAGTTTGCCAGATCGGTAGCTTGATCCTTCTTAACTGAATTAAAGAGAAACGCAATCTGGTTGTAGTCTGTAAGTTTCCTGGAAGCTTTCAACCGTTTGATAAAATCCAGAATCTTTTCGTGCCACTCGTCCTCATCGTTCTTGCTGGATAGCTTTACGACAGCCGGGCTGCGGAGTTTTGTCTTCTCGTACGGCTTGATTGTTTTATCGTGCCTGCAGTTACCCCAGCTGAACTTAAAATTCGCTCCGCTCGTCGTAGCCATCCACTCATTGTAGAAGTCTACGATGTCGCTATTGGAACGGTAGTTGAGCGCCAACTTAATAGTACGGCATTCCCCTTTAGGAAACTTCTGCGGAAACTCCAGGATGTTTCGGATAGTAGCTCCGCGGAAGCGGTACAACCCTTGGTCGTCGTCTCCCACTACGCAGATGTTCTTACGTTTACCAGCAAGGAGAAACGCCAACTGTTCCTGAATGTAGTTAGTGTCCTGGTACTCGTCCACCATGACATGCGTAATCTGGGACTGAAGCTTCTTCAAGACGTCTTTGTGTTCAGTCAGAAGCCGATAGGCTTCCGTCTGGATAGACGAGAAGTCCAACATATTCTCTTCTTCAAGGATTCCTTGATAGGTTTCAAGAATTCTCCCCATGGCGGCGACGGCAGGGGCTTTGTCCTTTATAAGTTCCTTTGGAGATACCATTTCCTCGGAGAGGTTATTCACGTATTTACAGATTTCTTCTGCATTCGCCCATGCGCCGCGTTGTGGTTTAATTACTGTATCAAAGTCTTTGACGTTCCGAAACTTCCAGATGTTCTGGAAGACCATGTACTTCTGGTCGAAATCGTCAAGGAGGCGGTAGTTCTTGCGGAGCCGGGTATATTCCAGATGATCCTTGAGGATTCGGAGGCAGAGAGAGTGAAACGTGCCGATATACATCTCGTTGATGTTGACCTCAATTTCATTCTTGGAAAGCTCGTTGGTAATTCTTGTAATCAGTTCCTTGGCAGCCTTTTCTGTAAAGGTAGCGACGAAGATGCTCTCTGGCTTAACTCCGCACTGCTTAATGAGGTAGATTGTTCTCTGGACAAGCGTGTACGTCTTTCCTGTACCAGGTCCCGCAGTGATGAGAACAGGGCCATCGGTTGTGGTAATCGCTTTCTTCTGATCGGCGTTGGCGTTTCCAAAATCAAATCTCTTCATCTGGTATTCCTATATATAAACAAATTTTCTATAGAAATTGCAAATATAAACTTAACTCTGTGTAACAATTATTATAATCCCTGTTATATTTTTTAATAGGGGGGCTTGAATTTAACAAGGGATTTTTGGGTGAGCGCATATTTTTCTTGTAAAACCAGGACAAGAAGAGAAGCTGTATCGCGTCCGGAAGGACGCCATTTCTATAACCGTCGACTTTAGTCTACGGACGGCGCAGCCCTCCCCAACATTCCTTAATCGAGCCAGTCCCTTTTTCTATCCCCCCGCGCCTTTGGGCGCGGGGGGATAGAAAAGAGGTTGACTCGATTAAAGAGAAATCTTTTTAATCCTTTTTCCGTGGGTTAAAACCCACGGCTACAAATATTGAACTGCTACGCAGTTCTAGTGGAAGCGCTTCGCGCTACTGTTTTTTATTGTAATGACGTCTCTTCGAGACGCGGTCCCGCTTCTCATCTTTCTCTATCTTCGCAAGAAATTTTTGCGTACACCCATTCCGAATTAAACTCTCCCCCCGTCCCACTTGACAAAGTCGGAAAAAACTATATAATACGCGAAATTTATTTTTATCCTAAGAGGAACTGCGAAACGAGTCCGTTCGTTCGGCAGAGTCGTCGGCGAATCGCTCCTGACCGCACTCCCGAAAAATCCATAGGAAAACTCAAATGAAAGAAGGAATTCACCCCCGTTACGTCGAAATGAAGGTAACTTGCGGTTGCGGAAACACGTTCGTAACCCGCGGCGCTCAGCCCGAAATGAAGGTCGATATTTGCTCGGCTTGCCATCCGTTCTACACCGGACGTCTGAAGTACGTTGACACTGCTGGACGTATCGAAAAGTTCAACAACAAGTTCTCTGGCAACTACGCCAGCCTCAAACGCGGCAAGAAACAGAACAACGAAGCTGCCGAATAGCCTCTTTATAGAGTTTCGCATACCGAGAGACCGAAAGCCCGGATTAAGGGGTTTTAATCTCTCGGTATCTGATTTTAAATGTACGTCATTTGCATATCATTGGATTTTTAAACACGAAAAACACGAAATAAGCGAAAGTTACGAAAAAATTTTTAGATATTTAATAAACTCTTTCGTCTGTTTCGTTCTTTTCGTGTATTTCGTGTTAAAAATTACTTGAGGCGGGCAAAACGCCTGCTTAGTTCACAGCGAGATCATGAAAAAATATCTGGAAGAAAAACTGGCTCGATTTGAAGAACTCGAAAAACTGCTGCAAGACCCGGCGGTTTTGGCAGACGGTCCGCGTATGGCGGCAGTGGCGCGCGAGCACGGTTCGATTGCCAAAGTCGCGACGGCGTACCGAACGCTCAAGGATTTCAAACGTCAGATTCAGGAACCCAACGACTTGATTAACGGGCACGACCCGGAACTCAAAGAGCTGGCGGAAGCGGAACTGCCGGAACTCAAAGCCCAGCGTGAAGAGGTTTGGGAATCGTTAATCGATATGACCGCCGGCGGCGAGGACTCCAACCGAACCAAGCTCATTCTGGAAATCCGGGCTGGCACCGGCGGAGACGAGGCGGCTCTGTTCGCCCGCGATTTGTACGACATGTACACGCATTACGCGGAAAACAACCATTGGAAAGTCGAGATCATGGACATGAACGCGACGGAATTGGGCGGGTTTAAGGAAATCGTCCTCGGCATTTCCGGCGAGAACGTTTACCAAAAACTGCAGTACGAGTCCGGCGGACACCGGGTTCAGCGCGTTCCGGAAACCGAAGCAAAAGGACGAATTCAGACCTCCGCCGCCACTGTCGCCGTCATGCCGGAACCGGAAGACGTCGAAGTCGATTTGAAGCCGGAAGATTACCGTCTGGACAGATTCTGCTCCTCCGGCCCCGGCGGTCAGCACGTCAACAAGACGTCGTCCGCCATTCGTCTGACGCACTATGCGACAGGCATCGTCGTCCAATGCCAGGACGAAAAATCCCAGCACAAAAACCTCGCCAAGGCTCTGCGCGTTTTGAAGACCCGCATTTACGAAAAGCTCCACGAGGAGGAAGAAGCCAAACGCTCGGACGACCGCAAAACCAAAATCGGCTCTGGCGACCGCTCTCAGCGTATTCGCACCTACAACTACCCGGAAAACCGCGTTACCGACCACCGCATCGGC
>JAZRTH010000195.1:0-1392 GCA_045651945.1 Thermoguttaceae bacterium | reverse complement strand
AGTTTTACCAATCTGCTTTATCATTTCATAAATAACGATAATGGAGTCCCTATTTATCCATATGTATCAGCCATAACAGGTCATCGAAACTTTGCGCAGCCGGGAGAAGCAGAGGGAATTCCCGGGTTTACAGAAGAAGATATTAAAGAGGCGTTTAAGTCTCAGCTTCGTCCGATGGCAGAACTATGGCGAAAAGCCAGCAACGGTTCAGCCCCCTTTGTCTTTCTGACAGGCATGGCAGACGGCGCAGATCAGATTACTGCCGAAGCGGCTTTGGAACTTGACCCGGAATTGAATATCAAAATCGTTGCCGTTCTTCCAATGCAGGAAGAACTGTTCGAAAATACGATTGAAAACAAAACAAGATTCGATCAATTGATGGAAAAGGTCAGTTTTAAATTCGAACTGCCATTAACACAGGGCAATGTTGGGCATGAATCCGACCTGGCGCAAATTTGTAACGAAACCGAATTTCGAAGACAGGAACAGTACGTTGTACTAAGTCGTTTTTTAGCGCTTCATTCTCACGTTCTGTTTGCATTATGGGATGGCGTCCCATCAACCCAACTCAAAGGCGGAACTGCGGATACTGTATTTTTTAAACTCAATGGAAATACAGAATCCCAAATTCAGGGCGATTTGCTGACTTTTTCTTCCGTTGGTCCAGTAGTGCACCTGCTTATCCCTCGAAATAATCAGGACAATCGCGATTTTCCGCTTGATTCGGACCTGGATATGTCCTCTATTCCCGTTTTTTACTGGACGAGAAACTTTTTAATTGAACAACAAAAAAAGCAAAAACAAGCCGCCTCAGACGCCGTTTCGCACGCTAATGAGCCTGACAGTGTGACCGAATCAGATTTCAGCCAATTGCCTAACAATTTTAGATCGCTTTTTTCAATTGAAAATATTGAATTTCGCAAGATCTTTCTGAGATCCGATCTCCGTTGCAAAACAGCTGTTGCAAATCTTCCTGAAATCAATACGGCCTTGACTAAAATCGGAGCTTTGAACAAATACAGCGTTTCACAATTCCGTCGCAAGTCGTTAATTGAGATATTCCTTTGTAGTATCAAGGAATTCCTTCGTAAATCCATTTGTAAAATCCGTCATAAAGAATACCATTACGAGTCATTTATTGAAGGCTGCATTAATTCATACAACAGTTTGTTTCCTTCTGACAGCAACAAAAGCAAACCAGATAAAACCCAAAAGGCGTCAAATGACGACGTTCTGTTTCGCAACAATTTTGACAAACTAAACCAGTACGAAGACAGCAACACTCGATTACTGGCAGAACATTACGCCGTTGCAGATCAAATAGCGATGAAATACCAGGGTTATTCAAAGACTATTTCTCTCATTTATTCTCTTATTTTTGCCTTCTTATCC
>JAZRTH010000194.1:0-2577 GCA_045651945.1 Thermoguttaceae bacterium | reverse complement strand
TCGGGCGATTAAACTCATCAAAGACGCCCTGACGGAATACACGTCCGACGCGTTCGACTATCGCCGGAGCGATAAAAAGAAACTGCTCGACGCCTGCGAAGTCGCCGCCAACCTGCTCGAAGCGTGCGAACTGGTTCCGATGTCAGACTTGCCGACCGCCAAAATCGCCGCGTTCAGAAACGACCCCAACGCCGACTTGTGGGAGATTCGCAAACTCGCCTACGAGCTGGCAAACCGGCTCAAAGAAGTCTGTCAGATTGTAGAGTAGAGCGCTCAGTTTGCTGTGCAGGTCAGTCCGTACACGGATTTTACGGATTAAACGGATTTTCACCGATTGGTTAAATGACAATTCAATCATCGTTTGCATGTCATTGGATTTTAAACACGAAAAACACAAAGTAAGCGAAAGTTACGAAAAATTATTTTGATTTTAAATTAATTATTTTTACAAATATCCTTTCGTGTTGTTTCGTTCTTTTCGTGTATTTCGTGTTAAAATTACTTTTGGCGCATAGGTACAACTCATTTTTTAATCCTTAATAATGTAGCATTATCATGAAAAGAACCCTGTTATTAATTGCTCTGATAAGTGTAACAGCGGCGGTTGAATCGTTTGCCGACGAGGCGTCCGCCGACCCGAAAACGGGAATGAAGCTGGTTTGGGCGGACGAGTTCGATTATCCGGACAGCCAGCTGGACGAAAACTGGCTGTCGGAAAACGGATCGCCGGGGCATATTATCTGCAGCCGATGGCGCGAAAACGCCGTTGTCAAGGACGGGACTCTGCGTCTGATGAACAAAAAAGAAAAGCGCGGGGGAAAGGAATGGACGTCCGCATCAATCGCGACCAAAGAACGGTTTCAATATGGGTACTTTGAATGCCGGTATCGATACGCCGCCGCGACGGGAACGAACAACTCGTTCTGGTTCATGACGACTGCGCCCGTTACCGGGAAGAACTGGTACGTGCCGATTGACAAAGGTCAGCATTTTGAAATCGACGTCAACGAGGGGCATTACCCGTCTAAAATCAATACGAACATTCATAACTGGAACGATAAGTTTGAAGTCAACGGGAAGACGCGTCACAGAACGTGGCATAAATCATTTGTTCCTGACAAATCGCTCGACCTGTCGAAGGAGTTCCACGTCTACGGTCTGCTCTGGACGGAAAAGGAACTGGTTTTCTATTTTGACGGAAAAGAGCTGCGCCGGGAACCGAACAACTGCTGCTTTATCGCCGCTCCGATTTTCCTCTCCGAAGCTATTATCTCCTGGGCGGGAAAAGTAACAGACGCCATCGACGGAACGTGTATGGAAGTGGACTACGTGAGAGTATATCAAGCAGAGAAGTGAGATATTTCGGAGTGCGGGAGCAAAGCTCCCGCTTTCGTACTTGACGGCTTGCCGTCAAGCGGCGAGGCGCCGCCCCCAATCCGCGCTACCGCGCGAAACGTATTGTAATGGCTCCCGTTGGTCGCTTTCGTACTTGGCGGGTTAAGAACTTTCCGAATTTCTGTATCAAGCTACGCTTGACGGTTAGAGCGATTCTATTTTTTAAAAAAAGCGAGAGTTTCGCTAACGCTTCACTCTCGCACTCCGAAATAGCATGTTCAGAGCGTTTTCCTTAAAGACTTGGCTCTATTTTGCTCCATGGTCTTTTAACCATTGAACCATATCCCAATTAGCGCTTTCGTTCGCATAATCCAAAACAGTCTTATTACTATCGTTGTGTGCGTTGACGTTTGCACCGCATTCTACCAACCACTTAACGAGTTCCCAAAAGTCCATTTTGGCAGCGAGATGCAAGACGGCGTCTCCATCGTGGTCTGTCGCGTTGATATCCGCTCCCAGTTCAACCAGACGCTCAACGAGTCTGTCGCGTCCAACGGCATAATGCAAGGCAGTACATCCCCATTTGTCTTTATCATTTATATTTAATCCTTGTTCAATCAGCCAATCAACCAGTTCTAAAGAACCGCTCCTGGCGGCTGAATGTAAGAGCGTTTTTCCATATTCGCCTTTCACGAAGATATTCGCCCCGCGTTCAACCAGCCATTTAACCAGTTCTAAAGAACCGCTTTCGGCGGCAGAATGAATAACAACCCCCTCGTTTTCCTCCTCTGTGGCTTTGATATCTGCGCCATGCTCAATCAGGTATTTTACAAAATCCCAATTATCCTGCACAACAGCTAAATGCAAGACTGTACTTCCATGGTCATTTGCTACGTTGACGTCCGCGCCATGCTCAACCAGGAATTTAACTAGCTCCCAATTATCCTGCAGAGCAGCTAAATACAAGACCGTATATCCATCGTCGTCTTGCGCGTTAACGTCCGCGCCATGTTCAACCAGCCACCGCGAGCTTTCTGAATTGTTACTCCATAGGGCGCGATGCAAAACAGTCTGTCCATTATAGCCTTTTTCGTTGACGTCTGCGCCATATTCAACCAATCTTTGAACCAATTTCAGATTTCCGTATTCGGCTGCAAGATGCAAAATATCTGTACCGAGTATGGTTTTTGCGTTGACGTCTGCGCCATGGTCTAACAGATATTGGAACGCTTCCAGTCTATC
>JAZRTH010000193.1:0-14197 GCA_045651945.1 Thermoguttaceae bacterium | reverse complement strand
TTCAGACATTGAATCAACGCGGACTGTTCCTTGTTTGATTCGGAATTCTCAACGGCATTGGGTTGGGAATCGTCTGCTGTGTCGTCCATTTCCATTTGATGAGCCGTCGCCAGCGAGCTGATAATAATCTCTTTAGCCGCGACGCCGCCGATCAGAGCAACGTTGTCTTTGGCGTCGAATCCCGCCAGCTGAGAAACCGGCGTCAGCGCGCCGCCGATCCGTCCGGCGTAGGACGCTTCCAGGTCGGAGAGGTTTTGTTCTTGAGCTGTTTGTTTATCGACGGCGGGGTAGTACATCGCCGCCCAAAGAATGACGTTTGCTGCCAGAATAATCGTGCCGGCTTTGGCGAGAAAATCCCACGACTGCGCCAGCGCCTTTTTCATCACGCCGCGAAACGTAGGAATCTGATACGGCGGCAATTCCAGCAGCAGCGGCAATTCTTCCCCCTTGAGAACAAATTGGCTGAGAATCCACGACGCCAGCAGGGCGAAAATCCACGTACTGAAAATCAACAGACCAAAAACCAGCCCCTGATACGCAGTGAAAAACGCGCCCGTCAACAGGACGAGAACGGGGACTTTGCCTCCGCAGGTCATAAACGGCGCGACAAGCATTGTAATGAGCCGCTGTCGGAAATTGTCCATCGTTCTGGTGGCGTAAATAGCCGGAACGGCGCAGCCGCCGATAATTCCCCCGGATAAAACCAACGGGAGCATGCTCTGTCCGCACAGGCCGAATCGGCGCAGGATTTTGTCCATGACCAGGCTGACTCGAGAAATATATCCGCTCAGTTCCAGAATTGCCAGGAACGTGAACATCGTAAAAATGACGGGCAGGAAAACCAGCACGGAGCCGACGCCCGCCAGAATTCCGTCTAAACAGAGAGAACCGAGGGTCGTGTTTTTGAACGCTTCCAGACTCTCGTCGCCCGCGCCGGGATGAAACAAATTCGCCAAGGCGTGAGGAAGATAATCTTGTGTTACGTATTCCATCGCGCCAACGGGCGTCGTCCATTCGCTGCCGAACGGAACCCAGTTCCAGCCATCGGCAAGATGAAACGTCAGTTCAAATGTTACAAGCAGAATTAACGCAGCAACAACCAGCCCGCCCCACGGATGACAGGCGACTCGGTCGATTTTATCGGACTTCGCCGACCCTGGTTTTTTAAGGTGCGTAACGCAAAGACGGTCAATTTCCGCCGCCTTCTGCCAGCGGGAGCAGACCATCGACTGCAGCGGCGACTGACCGTGCTCTTTTTCATAAATGTTTATTAAATGCTCGTAAAAATTGAGTATTTCTTCCCATCGATCGTCGTGGGTGTGGTGCTGAATGATACGTCGCGCATAGCGGTCTTTTTCCATCAGCTTGATCGCCAGCCAGCGCGGATAGAAGTCTTCCATCAGGTGCGGACGCTGACTTAGTTCTGCCGCCAGCTCGCCAATCCAGAACTCCAGATGGGGGTCGTAGTCCATTTTCCAGCCGGTGGACTCGTGATTGCATTTGGTAGAAATATCCCGAATGGCGGCTTTGACGTCTTCAATCCCCTGATGAGTTGAGTTAACGGTTTGAACGACCGGAACGCCCAGTATCTTTGAGAGCTTGTCAACGTCGATGACAATCCCGCGCCGTTTGGCAACGTCAATCATGTTGAGGCAGACGATTGTCGGGTGCTGCATTTCCAGAATCTGGAGCAGAAGCGACATGTGCCGCCTGAGATTGGAGGCGTCTACGACAACGACAATCGCCTCCGGACGCTCCAAAAGAATAAAGTCTCGAGCAACGCGTTCTTCCGGGGACGTCGAGTTGAGACTGTACATTCCCGGCAGGTCAACGACTTCGATTCGCCGTTCCCCGTCGTGATAATGCGCGGACTTTTTTTCGACGGTTATGCCCGCATGGTTGCCGATTTCCTGATGAACGCCTGTCAACGCCTCAAACAGCGACGACTTCCCGCAGTTGGGCTGTCCCGCCAGGGCAATTAACAAGTCAGAATGAATATGCATATTGGTATTATTATTTAGCTTTCAGCCGATAGCTAACCGCTAATTACTTTTTTAACGTAAATCTTTTCTGCCATTTCTCGACCGAGGGCGATGCGCGTTTCGTCGACTGCAACAATATACGGGTTCCAGCGATTGCCCTGAATAAGCGTACAGCGCGCGCCCATGTTGAGTCCCATTCCCGCCAGCCGTTCCAGAATCTTGTCCGGCAGCGACGCTCCGACAACGTCTGCAACGTCTCCGGGAATCAGTTGGGATACTGTATTATAATCTTGTATTGAAGTAGGCGTCATTATGTTTGATTCGTAAAGCGTAATGCGTCATTATCGCAAAGCAGAAATCAGCGGTAAGATTTGAGGGTAAGCGCCAAGGACGCAAGCGCAGCTGGCGCTAACTGCTGACCATTTACCAGCGCCAATTCCCAGCTTCCTGTTCCCTGATTACATTTTGTTCTGCTTCTTTGGAGTTCTGAAGTCGAGTTCTTCCGGAACTTCGATAGTTTGCGTATTAAACTGATTGTTATACGTCTTGCTCTTTTCCGCTCTTTCTATTGGCGTAATGCGACGCAGCATGGTTGAGAATTGTCTGAAGTCCCAGATGCGAATGATTTTGTCTGAACAGGCAACAACAACGCTTTCTCCGTCAGGAGTAAAAGCAAGACTGTGTCCGTAATACAAACGCGCCTGATAAATGGCTTCAACCTGAGGCGTAAGATAACCGATTAAATTCAGCGTGTCTGATTCTCCGTTCCAAACGGCGATTTCTTCTCCACAAGTAACGAGGTATTTTCCATCAAAAGAATATTTGATGTCTCGAATGTTTTTGTCCAAGCGGTCTTGCGGATTGGAAAAGTCCATCGCCTGAATGCGGTCTGAACCGGAAAGCTCTCCCTGAAATTCCCAAAGCGAAACTCGCCCGTAATTGTCGCCTGCGGCAATGCGTCTGTTATCGAACCGAAGGGCGGCTTTTAAGTACGTGCTGGGCGGATTATTGTGTCCGCTGGAATACTGAGCGATGTCAGCGGAAAGCGAGCTGCGTTTGGTTGTCATGTCGATTGCAAGGGAAATCGTTCCGTTGCGTTCCAATACGTAAATGCCAGCATTGGCTCCAGAAGCGCCGGCAATGATGTGTTTTCCCAAATTTGTATACGCCAAACTGAATATGCAGTCAGTATCCGTTGTGAAATCGTATTTGGGCTGAAGCGTAACGGAGGTGTTGTTTTGAGTAACCTCCTGATGCTGGTTTATATCCCAAATAATAACGCAGCCCTTGCGATGTACAGAGTTCTTTTCGCCAATAGCGTTTTGCTGAGGCTGAACGGAACCGCCAGCCGCCAGAGTTGTTCCGTCAGGAGAAAACGCGAGACTATTAATGCTAACGACTTTCTCCATGCCTTTGCTAGTACGGATATCAGGAGTGAACTTGTCGATAACAGTCCACGTGTTGGCGTCCCAGATAACAAAATTGCCTGAAATGTCTGCCGATGCTGCGCGAAGCCCGTCAGCGGAAAATGCTACAGCGCTGATTGGACTGTGATGTTCGTCCAACATTCGTTCCGGCTTGCCCAATTTATAATTCCAAACAAATAAATAGAAAACGGATCTGCTCAAAAATTGTTTTTCGTTTTGAAGCGGATCGGAATCGTCGGTTGAACCATCGTAGTGGATGTCGCCTTCGCCGGAAATCATGTATTTCCCATCGGGAGAGAAAGCAAGAGCGTTTACCAGTTTTTTATGGCCAACAAGTCGGCGGGAGGATTTGTCTTCCGTATTGACTTTTTCAGTTTGTATTGACGACGCCGGCTCATCCTGTTCGACAAGCGCTTTTTTATGGGGAACAAAGGGCTCGGGTTTATTCTGCTGGAGAATCTCTTTGCGAATTCCAATAAAAACGAATACAAAAATGGCGAGAGCGATAAGTCCCAAAAGGGTGTATAACGAATAAAGAATTGCCGTTCGAACATGGTGCGGTTCAACCAGAACTTCCGTATGAGGAGCGGCGATAAATTCTGTGTAGTCTGCTTCCACGTATTCGTTTTCGGAATTGTCGTTCTTTTTGTTTGCCATATTCGTTTAGCTGAAGTAGTAGGTATTTGATGCGCTAGTCTTGGGGGTTGTGAAACTTCATGTATATATACGTTATGAAGCTAGTTTCCGAACGCGGTATTATTGTGTTCAAGCGTTAAATTGAGGTAACTTTTTTTAACGACGTTTACAAGTTTTAACGAATCCGCAATTTGGAGCAGTTTTGCTCTGGCTGCGTCCAGGTCGGACTCCGTTTGAGCAATCAGTTCCACTTCCGCAAAATATCCGTTAATGGCGGGAAGACGATCCAGCGACAGTTCAACCGGGACGCCGTCCCATACGAAACGGATTTTGCGGCGTTTTTTATCAACCGCCCCAACGGGAATAAATCCTAACGCCTGAAGCAGCGCATCCCATTTTTGTTTCAGTTCGGAACAATCCTGATCCGAATCAATGGCGAGAGGAAGTTCCAGCTCTTTTCGCGTTTTGGTAATAGCGTCCAGCTTGGGACCTTTATACGTAATGCGAAGTTGGCTTTTCCCGTTAATGACTCGATAACGGATCCGCAGAGCCTCGTCCGTCTGAACGAAATCGCGCGCCGGGTGGTTGTAGTATACGTCTGTTTCTTCCACAATGCCCAAATCTTCCCCGCTGTACTGCTCTTGAAGCAGAGTAATACTGGAGTTCGAAAAATCCAGAAATTCTTTTTCTGATTCAAACTGGAATTTTTGTTCAACTTCAAAAGGCATATTGAGGAATCCGGAAATAGGGAATAAGGAGCAGGCATTAGTTTATGAATGGTTCATACTGAAGCCTTCCAACTCCGTTGCAACATACATATATTTTATTTTAATAAAAGTTAAGGTCTTTACAAGTGATGGCAACGGGGTTTTTTATTATTTTTTTACTATTTCTTTTGAACATGAGTAATCGTTAATGGGATTACAGCCGTTAAACTTGTTGTGGATTACCCATTTTCAAAAGGACGTGACCTTTTTTCGAGATGAACCCGATTCGCGGTCGTATCGCCCACATTCGAATTACAGGGTGCGATAAATCTGGGGTTGCAAAAAGGGTTCAAGACTCTTTTCTTCTTTTATGCTCCCCAAAATTTGAGCGCTCCCTAAAAAGACGCCGTCCCCCCTTGCGTTTTACTCTTAAATAATATAATATATAGAACTCTTGCATTTAGCGACATGTATACTTGCTAAACGCATATAATCAAATTCCTTTATTACGTTTACTCCTGCCATGGAAGAAATCAAACAACAATTAGCGGCTGATTTGGCGGCGGCGAAAAGCGCGGCTGACATCGAGAACATCCGTATTAAATACCTCGGCAAAAAAGGGTTGGTAACCAACGCGGCGAAAAGCGCGAATTTCGGCGCCATGTCCGTCGAAGAGAAAAAACAGTTCGGGCAGAAACTCAACGACCTGAAAAACTTCGCCACGGAATCGATTGCTCAGGCGGCGGAAAAGGCGAAGTCGGCGGCTCCGGCGAAAAAGAAAAACGCTATCGACCTGACCATGCCCGGCGAACCGTCAACGATTGGGTCGCTGCATCCGGTTACGCTCGTTCAGATGGAGCTGGAGTCGATTTTCCAGGGTATGGGATTCATGGTCTACACGGGTCCGGAATGCGAAGAAGAATTCTACAACTTCGACGCTGTCAATATTCCCTCTGACCACCCGGCGCGGGAAATGCAGGACACCTACTGGATGACCAACGGTCGACTGATGAGAACGCATACGTCCGCCAATCAGGTCAGAACGATGAAAAAGTTCGGCGCGCCGTTAAAGGCGATCTTCCCCGGCCGCTGTTTCCGCAACGAAGCGACGGACGCCTGTCACGAAAACACGTTCTATCAGTGTGAAGGTTTGATGATTGACAAAAACATCTCGGTCGCCAATCTTATCGCTGTGATGAAAACGGCGTTGAGCGAGATTTTCCGCCGCGACGTCAAAGTTCGGCTTCGCCCCGGCTTCTTCCCGTTCGTTGAACCGGGCTTTGAGCTTGACCTCAACTGCCTCATCTGCGGCGGAGAGGGCTGTCCAACGTGCAAGAACAGCGGCTGGCTGGAACTGATTCCCTGCGGTCTGGTTCATCCCAATGTTTTGCGCTTTGGCGGCATTGACCCGGAAGAATACAGCGGATTCGCGTTCGGCGTCGGTTTGACGCGTCTGGCGATGATGAAGTACGGGATTCGAGACATCCGTCTGCTCAACGACGGCGACTGCCGATTCCTTCAGCAGTTCCCGGTGATAGTGTAAAATTATCAATTAGCAATGAGCAATTAGCAATTACGCAAAGCGCGATAATAATTGCTAATTGCTTATTGACAATTTCTAATCGTCTTCTTCATCGTCTTCCATGCCATCCAGTTCGCAGCTCATGACGATATAATAAGTCAGAGCAATGGCGCCGTCGCCAATATATTCTGAAAGCCATTTTTTAACGCTTTCAGCCGTTTGCTTTTTGTCTGGATCTTTTTCAAGTTTATCGTTATAAGCGGACATGTATTCGAAAACGTCTGCTGGATTCAATTGTTCTTCCAGAAAATACTTTAAATAAGGCAATCGGCATGAATTGTAGTTATGTTCATGCGATTCCCAAATTTGAAGCAATTTGTTTATGACGTTGTCAATCTGCTCTTCCGTGAGTTCATCTTTTTCGTGCCGCGACAAATACATCTGCTGCAAAGGCGAGAAAAGCTGAGACGCCACTAAAGAATGATACATATTCAGGTAATCGAAAACCATAAACGCCTTCAAGACGTCGTCTGCCAGATTCGCTGCTAATCTCAAAACCAGGCGTCGATAACGGGTAAAAACGGTATTGCCAGACATTAGCAATATCATGCGGATTAAATCGATATCGACAGGCAGAATTAAAGGGATGCTTTTCAACGATTCAATCGTCTGTTCCAAACGATCGAGACGGTCGAGCTTTTCATCGCAATATTGACTGAATTCAGGAAACTGCGTGATCTCATTCATGCAGTATTCGATAGCGTCTTTGGTTTTACTGCTGTTTACCCAATGCAAATGCTCGATTGCTTCAATAAGGATTCTAACCCACGCCTTGGGATTTTGGGAAAAGAACCGTTTTTTGAGCGTTTCCAGATCGTTGAGTATAATGTCGACGTCGTCAAAACCGTCTTCAAAACGAAGATTTAGCCAACGAATGTTGACAAGAAGGAGTATTGCCGGAAAATCCAGACGACTCATAGTATAGTCGTAGATGTCGTCTTTGAACGAAAGCTCTTTTCGTTCAAGAAAGAAGAAAAGCGTTTTGATGGAAAGAGACATTTCTTCCTCTTGATGGGCATTCTCTCCCATGATAAGATATTTAATAATATCCGGGAAGACGTCCTTGTCAGGCGGGCAAATCGTATATTGCAGCCAAAACATGTACAGATACGGTATTTCGTCCAGGTCTGCGATTTCCTCTGACTTTTCTTGTGTTGGATTTTCCGGCTCGATAACGTCTTCAAGAAGTTTTTTTGCGCCGTCCCAATCCGCTTTATTAATATATTGATTGTAAAGTGTATTGAGAAACTCTTTTTGGCGTTTGGAACGACGACGCTGGATGGCTTCGTTGTCTTCCGATTCTGTATTGGGCTGTTCGCTCTGATTGTCATCTTCGCTTTTTGATTGAATCATATCGCGAAGCGTTTCAAACGCTTTCTGAATTCTTTGAAAATGCTCAGGGCGCGTTTCCGGGCGAAATAGTTTAATAAGTTTGGAGTACGCCTTTCGCAGATCGTTATACGAAGCGCTTTGTGAGTCCAAACCAAACAGTTCCCAATTATTATCAGGCCATTGAGATAAATCGTCAGGCAGATTGTTATTTTCGTCCATAGGTATTTCAGGCTGTAGGCAATAGGCAGTAGACGGTAGTTTAATTATTGTCTCATCTAGCTTCGCGGATGAAATTTTTTGTGGATTTCTTTTAGACGTTTTGCGTCTACGTGAGTGTAAATTTGCGTTGTGCTGATATTGGCGTGCCCGAGCATTTCCTGAACCAGACGCAAATCTACGCCGTTAGCCAGCAGGTGGGTTGCGAAGGAATGCCGCAAGGAGTGGGGGCTGATTTCCTTTTTTATCCCAGCCATGACAGCGTATTTTTTTATCAGCTCCCAGACGGCTTCTCTTCGCATCGGTTTGCCGCGATAGGAAACAAAAACGAAGTCCGGCTTGCTTTGCAGATTGAGCGCCAAAGCAAGGGGGCGTTCCTGTTCAATATAGCTTTTGACAGCCTGAGCGGCGGTAGCGCCAAAGGGAACCAGACGCTCTTTGTCTCCCTTGCCGATAACGCGAATAAACCCGTCGTCCCAAAGGATGTCGCGCATGCGAATAGTAATCAGCTCGGACGCTCGGCAGCCGGTAGCGTAGAGGGTTTCTAAAATTGCACGATCTCGCATAAAACATGGTTTGTCGGGCTGCGGAGCCGCCAGGAGTTTTTCCACCTCAACCGGAGAAAGAACTCGAGGAACCCGTTCCCACAGCTTTTGCGACCCGAGAAGCTGAGCCTGATTATCTGTTACAATTTGTTCCAACTGCAGATATTTGTAAAACATACGCAGGGAAACCAGATGTCGGGCTATAGAAATGGGCGCAAGGTTTTGTTCGTGGAGGAACTGAGGATACGTGGACAGGTCGCGAATCTTTAGTTTGGATATATCGCGATTCCCCAGCCAGGCGTAGAATTTAATCAAATCCCGCCCGTAAGCCAAAACCGTATTGTTCGACAGATGGCATTCGCCCTTCAGGTAGGCGAGAAACCCTTCCGCCCATGCAAGCTGATTATTCATATTAATTATTATAGCGCCTATTAAATTTTTGGGAAGAACCAATTGCAATCTATTGAAAAAATTTTAAGATATATTATAATTAAAATCAATTGAGGTTAGAATTAGTCTTTGACTATTTTTTTAATTTCTAACCGATAAATCTTCTTTGTTTAATTATTTCCATTCCTGCCATGCCTGAAAACAACCAAGAATCTTTTGACGAAGTTCAACCGATTGTTGATTTTCAACAATTGGAATTGGAATTGCAGTGCGATGACGATTCCTCAGAAGATGAGGAAAAAGATATTGTATCAGAAAAATGTCGGTTGTGGACAAATTGGTATGTTTTTATCGTTCCAGCTCGTATACGAGAAATTCAGAGCAAAATACGAAATGAAAACGATTCTCAAGATTCTTCTGATTCCCAGGAAACTCAGGATTCTCAAGATCCATATGAACGGTTTGTTCCAAAAACGAAGACCGGACGGCAGATTGGCGTCATGAACTATGTTCTTCATGAGGAGGGGAATATCAATATTGAAGAGATGTTATACATAGACGTTGTTTTGAGCCGGATTCGTTCATTTGGTCCGCAGATGGCAGGCGTTGATCGGTATGACGACATGGGAATCAGGCATTTTCGATGCGACTTTCGTCACTTTGTAGAAGATTTCTTTTCTTTATCGTTCAAGAAACGACAGAAAGCTCTTGAGGACTTTAAAGAAATTGGAGCGTTCTGTTCTGAAATCAATCAGGCTGCAAAACGTTTGGAGAATCTGGCTAATATCCCAATGGCAAAAAAGACGCCTGAAAAATCTTCTGGTCAAGAGAAAACGGTTCGCACTTGGCCAGATGGGCTTGCGGGGCGGGATTTGGAGCTGTTTAAGCTTCTTTCTGGAATAGAAACAATGTCTCCCCGAAGCCAGGCGCTGAGCGTTTTAAATTATATTCTTCCCGAAGAATCCTCTGAAGCGTCAGATTCGCAGCCGACTCCGATTCGACTGGAACCCGGCGATAAAAACCGAGTTGCTCATTTGCTCAAACGGTTTCCCTGTTTGAGGAATCGTTATCCTTACTTGTTAAAAATGATTGAAGACGAGATTCCTGCTGAGAAGTTTAACGCCAACACAGACGATAGCGAGTATAAGTACAATAATTTTGTACCGTTCTCGTTGTCGTTCCCGTCAGTTCTGGAGGATATCCAGAAAGAGTCAGCGAATCAAAGCTGGTTCTCTAACAGGGTTGTTAAATGGGGTGCAATAATTGCGGTTCTTTGTTCGCTGATCAAACTGGCGGGAATCCTGTTTAACGCTTTGATATAATAACAGCTGGAATAACGCAGCAGGATTCCGAATTAACGAATTATATGTTTCCGAAGGACGTTGTTTCGATGTTGTATTGAGCCAGCAGGTCGACGGTCGCGGACGAAACAAGCGTTTCAAATTCCTGACGTCTGAACGGGGACTGGTGGAATTTCCGATCGGCTTTTGAACAGCAGCAGCGGGAATCAATGTTGGCGTCCATGGACGGATGCAGGTTGAGTTCCGCCACGCGAATCTGTTCGTCGGAGATGGTTTCTTTAAAGACGGGCAGCTTTTCAAATACAGACATCGCCGATTCCCAGGCGGACGCGTTCATCTTGCCGGTTTCCAAAATCCCAAAATAACCAGGGAAAGGAACGTCGGAACGATTGTTCATCTGGATGGAATCTTCCGACAGCTTTGTCAGAATCATCTTTTTAACAAGCCCGCCGGGGAAATACTTTGAAAATCGAGCCTTCATTCGCTGTCGCGTTCCGAAGATTTCGACAGGACGGCGCAGAATGATTGGCGGGGTCGATTTGTCTCGCAGTTCGTTATTCCATTCGTCCAGAACTCGCCAAACGGCGACGTCAATTCCCGGAATGAAATGGATGTGCTGGTGAGAATCCAGATGGTCAAAAACGAGATTGTACTGTCGAACGAACTTTCTCATTTTGTCGAACTGAGCGAGGATTTCTTTTTCTACCTGAGCGCGAGCGGCGGCTTTTTTCCGAGCGGAGGAGAAATTGAGCAACGCCAGCAAGGAGGGGAACGACCGACTGAAATCCCCTTTTTTATTGACAAGCAGCGGGACTTCTGACGGGTGTGAAACAGGCTTTCCGCTGGTTAAACAGATGTGAAGCCCCAATCCCAGTTTGGGCGTTTCATCAGAAACCTGTTCTACAGCCTGTTCTGCAAAGGGCATATTGACCATCAAACTGGCGGCTGTCAAAACGCCGTTTTTATTTGCTTCGATTATAGCCCCGTTGACGGACGGCGAAAAGCCCAGGTCGTCAGCGGTTACGATTAATTTATTCATGATTATTATTTAAAATGTCTTTGCCTAACGCTTCAAGGCTCGCCATCCGTCCGGCGCGTAAACCTTCCAGGCGCCAGAGCGAAACAGGAATGTTCGGGGAATCGGTTTTCCAAAATCGTATTCATGATTGACCGACACAACGAGCAGACAATCAGAGGAACCTTCAAGGCTCTTCTCCACGCTTTCATGATCGTGAGTGCGTAATTGTCCGGCAAGATAAAATTCAGCAGAATACGGCTCCGCTCCCACAAAATAAATCGGCGTCTGCGTCCATTCAGGCTTCTGTTTGAGTTCTTGCAATTTATGGTAAACGTTAACGTTGAGGTTCGGATGAGTGTCTCGAACGGCGACGGTAACGATTGCAGGACCAAGCGTAAATCCGATTGCACAGAAGAGAACGAATGTTTTTGTTGCCAGACAACGACCGGGCGAAGTCAGCTCTCCGATGTCGTTGAATCGAACGGCAAGCAGTATTGCCAGTAACGGCGTTGTGGGAATCAAATACGGTAAAAGCGATTGACTTGTCAAACACCAAAAGACGGGAATCGTGATAACGGTCAACGCCGCCATTCCGGTTAACGGGTCGGAGAAAATGGACTTAGCGCCCTTTGTAAGGTTGTAAAACGCCTTGATTCGCGGACGATAAAACATCGGCAGCGAAAAGACTAATGGAATGTTTGCCAAAACAAACCAGATAAGCGACATTCCGTAGAAGGAATCGCGGACTGTGCCGTATCGGGCGGATTTATCGGGATGAAGAAATCGCTCAACGTTTTCTGTGATGAAAAAGTAATACAGGAAATCCGGGTTTTTCATCGTCATTAAAATGTACCACGGCAAACATGGAATCAGGAAAACAATCGGTCCAAGAATCCATCTGTGGTACTTGAGGTTCTTCCAGCGGTTGTTAATTAACACAAAGAAATACACAGGCAGCCCTGCCATGACAATTGCAACGGGGCCTTTCGCCGCCATGCCAACGCCAAGCCAGAAGAAAAATAAAAGGGAGTAGCGAGTTGCGAGAGTTTTCTTTGAGGCGCTTGCGTCAATTGCTAATTGCTCATTGCTAATTGCTAATTGATTCTCAAACTCAATATAACTGAAAATCGCCATGACAATTGCAGCCGTTAATACCATGTCGGTCATCATGACGCCGCCGAACATATAAAACACCAGCGAACAGAGCGTCAATAAAACGGCAGTGTAGGCAACATGGACGTCGTGGTATTTTTTGACAATCGAATAAACGCCCCATAAAATCAAACACATTGCAAGGAACGAGGGAACGCGGGTTGCAAACGGGTTTGAACCGAAAATCAGGCAGGATAATCCGCCCATTTGAAACGGAAGCGCCGGCTTGCCTTCAAAACACTGAAATTCTCCGCGATAGATGAATTTGGGTTCAAGGAAGTTTCCTGACGTTGCCATGTTTTTGCACATGACGGCGTATCGAGCCTCGGACGGTTCCGCCAGCGGGACGAACCACATCAAAAACAGACGTCCGAGCAAAAAAATCGCCAGCGTCGTCAGGAAAAACTTTTTGGAAATAGGGGTTTTCATATCAGTTATTGGGGAGGTCAGTCGAGGTATTTTCGATATTGTTGGCAGGCGTTTCAGGAACGCTTGTTTTCAACGGCGCGTAAACGCTCCATTGTCCTTTTTGGAATACAAGTTTGCGATCAATCGATTTACCGAGACTTTTTTCCTGCTTTTGTGTAATGAACAGCCAATCGTTTTCGCTGTTTTTTAAGCTGTCTTCAATACTTTCCGGAACGTGGAATTGCGTTTTGTCTTTGTAGTAATATTCCGCATAATGCGGCGACGTCTCGGCGAAATAATAGCTCCGTTCGGAAAAGTCCGGATTCTTCTCAATTTCTTTCACGGCGCAAGCGACAACCGGAGACGCCATTTCAGTAGTCTTGTAAATTGAAACGTATGCCGATCCCGCAATCAGAATAGGCAGCAGGATAAGCCACAACGCCAGAAATATGTCGAGTTTTTTTGAAAAACCGGATTGATCCAACAATCCGCTGTCGCGAAATCGGACAGCCAGAAAGACGGCGAAAAAAGGAATTGTCGGCAAAAGGTACGTTATCAGAACCCGGCTGGTTAAAGCCCAGAACAGCGTCAAGGATATACACGTCAGGGCGGAAATGCCGGTCAAAGGGTCTTTGAACATATTCCAGACGTACATCTTTTTGCGGTTTTTTGACGGATACAGTTGGAGCAGAAAAACGGCAGGCGCATTAAGCGCCAAAAAGAATAGGAACGAGACGCCGTAAAACGACTCTCGAGCCGTTCCGTAACGCGGCGCCGATCCCTTGAACAAAAAGCGATTAAAATTCTCTTCAATAATAAAGTACTGCAAAAAATCCGGATATTTAACGGATACAATCCAGTAATACGGAACGACAATCGCCAAAAAAGCGCTCGTTCCCAAAATCCAGGCGTGATATTTCAGATTCTTCCATCGATTGTTAATCAGAACGTAAAAGAAAACCGGCAACCCGCTCATGACAATCGCGACGGGACCTTTAACCAGAACGCCCAGGGCGATAAAGACGAAGAACAGGACAGAGTAAATGGAAGGCGGTAATGAAGTGAGCGCAGCGAACGGAATTACGCATTCGCCGTTAGGCGAACCTGAAGACGAATTCAGCTTTGTTGGTTCGCCTTTGGCGAACTGCGTAACTCCGCTCTCGTTGGTCGCTTCGTTACCGCCTTTCAATCCATCGCAACTCCTTTCAAATCCTATATAGCTGAAAATCGCGCCGACGACGGCTGCGGTTAAAATCAAATCTGTCATGACTTGTCCTGCGTACATATAAAACAGGAACGAACAACAGGTCAATAAGACAGCGTAAGCGGCGCTTTGAGCGTCGCGCCATTTTTTGACGAATATCCAAACCAGCCAGAGAATGAAAAGCGCTGAAAGGAATGCAGGCAGCCGCGCTGCGAATTCCGAGATTCCCAACGCCTTGCAGCACGCCATACTCATCTGAAACGCCAGCGGCGGTTTTCCAACGAAGACGGTTTCGAC
>JAZRTH010000192.1:0-2954 GCA_045651945.1 Thermoguttaceae bacterium | reverse complement strand
CCATTCTGGACGCGATGTACGTTCCAGCTTTTCACTTTAAAAACCCCCCGCAAACATCCTCCGCTTCTCCGCACCTCCGCGTGAGGTTTCTTCGGCAGCTGTCACTGCCGCGATCCAGCGGGTCGAAGCGGCGGCGTTTTTCAGGACTTGCAATCAATTCCAATCTGGTTTATAATAACCTTTGGAATTTGTTATTAATGCTGTTATCGTAACGCTGGAGGGCTGAACGTCATGAAAAGATTATTCCCTGTTTTTGTTTTGTGTTTTTTCCTTACGACGGTTAGCGCGTTTGGGCAGATGCTGGATCGCTCGGACACGCGGGTTCAGACTACGTTTAGTCCCGGAGCCGGCTGGCAAGTTCTGGGAACGGTTCGACCGAAATCCGTAACAGAAATCACAGCTGGTCAGAACTGGACGCTCGGCTGCGAGACGCTCGACCGAGACTATATTTTCTGGGACACGTACAAAGAGTACGTCGCACCGCTGGGAATTCGCCGGATTCGTCTTCAAGCCGGCTGGGCTAAAACGGAAAAGAAAAAGGGCGTTTACGATTTCGCGTGGCTCGACGAGATAATTAACGACGCTCTCGCCCGCGGGCTGGAAATCTGGCTTGAGACCGACTACGGAAACCCGATTTATCCCGGTGGCGGAGGTTGGGATTTAGGCGCGGGGTTCCCTGTTTCGGAGGAAGCTCTTGCCGCGTGGGATCGATGGGTGGAAGCTCTGGCAACGCGCTATAAAGGGAAAGTCCGCGACTTCGCCATGTGGAACGAGCCAGACAGTAAAAAGTCTGAACTAATCGCGTTGTTCAACATTCGGACAGCGGAAATAATTCTTCGCGTCAATCCAGACGCCCGAATCGGAGCGCTTTCGCTGGCGTCAAATAATCCGATGAAAGTTAAAGAGTGTCTTGACGTTTTCCAGCGCGAGGGGAAGATGCATCTCTTTACGTGGCTCATTTACCACGGCTACGCGTTAAATCCGGACACGTCTTATCAAAGAGTGTCTAAACTTCAGGAAATCGTCGATTCTTACCCGCACAAGCTAAAACTCTGGCAGGGGGAAAACGGCTGTCCGTCTGAGACAGCGCATAAATTCGCGCTTTCCAACCACCCGTGGAGCGAACTGACGCAGGCGAAATGGGACTCTCGCCGGATGCTGGGCGACTTGGGTCACGACGTCGTTTCGTCCGTGTTTACGATTTGCGACTTCGACCATACCGGTCGCGAGATCAACCGGAAAGGGCTTTTGAAGATCAACGACAAACGGTCGCTTGCCAAGGTGAAAATGGCGTACTATACCGTTCAGAATATTGCGTCGCTTTTCGACCTGACGCTGGAACGTCAGAAGGAATACGCTGCGAGCGTTTCGGACGAAAACGTAACGTGGTTTGCATTCCGCGACGGCGAGAAAAATCAGGACGCGCTCGTTTTCTGGGACGGGACGCAGATCCCTTCCGAGTCAAACGAAGCAAGGAAAACGACCTGGACGCTGGAAAACGCTCAGATTGCAGAACCTGTTCTGGTCGACGTTGTAACGGGACGCATTTACAACATCCCGGACAAAAACATTCAGCGCGACGGTAACAAGCTTACGCTTACAGAAATCCCGGTTTACGACGCCCCGCTTGTAATCACAGACCATTCGCGCGTCCTTTCGCAACTATAAACAACGGGGGGGTTGCCAATCCTGCTATTCGATATTATAATATAACGTGAGTTTTGAGGACGAAAAGCGTTCCGCTCATTCACATTATTCAAGTTAATCCTTAACCCCAGATTTAAAATGAATCGTATTTTATTTGCCGCCGCTGCGGCGTTGTCGTTGTATGTTACAACCGGTTTCGCTCAGGAAACGTTTCCCGTCTGGCCCGATCTGGCGCCGGGCGAAAAGGGCGACTTTCCCGCTCCCAAGTTCACGGTCTATCAGCCTGAAAAGAAAACTACCGATGCCTGCGTGATTATCTGTCCAGGCGGCGGGTATAAAGAACTCGTTTTGGGATACGAGGGCGAAAAAATAGTCAATCTGTTCAAAGAAAAAGGCGTTACAACCGTTCTTCTGGAATACCGGGTTCCGCGTCGGGAAGGGGTTGAAAAATACCGCGCCGCCTGGCAGGACGCTCAAAGAACGATCAAGCACGTTCGCCAAAACGCTGCAAAATGGGGCGTCGACCCGGAAAAGATCGGCATGATCGGGTTTTCCGCCGGCGGACATCTGACGGTTCTTTGCTCTGTCAACTCCCAAACGCCCGCGTATGAACCGATTGACGAACTCGACAAAGTTCCGTGTCATCTCAACTTTGCCATTCCGGTTTATCCGGCGTACGTTTTGGTTGACGGCGAAAACAGCCCCAACGCCAACAAGGGTATTGACTCCCCCATGGTCAAGGACTTCAATTTTGACGACAAATGCGCCCCGATGTGCCTCATTCACGGCGACGACGACTGGTATTCCTCCCTCGGTTCCGTTGCTATTTACACCCAGATGAAAAAGAAGGGCGTCCCGATGGAAATGCACATTTACGTCAAGACCAAACATGCTTTTGTCAAGAACCCGATTGGACCGCATTCCGGCGGCTGGTTTGACCGCTCCTACGAATGGATGAAGGTCATGGGGTTTGCAAATTGACAATGTTCGCGAAAGAAATGGAAGGCGGTAATGGAGCGACCAACGGGAGCGGAATTACGCAGTTCGCCGAAGGCGACCCGAAACGCCGGAAGCGTATATAACAAACTGACGCAGCCGAAAACCGCTCCGGGTCGGAAGTCCGCCAATAAACCTCACGCTCTAATTCGCGAAGTCCGCAAAGTAAAAAAAGACAGACAAGCGGTTCAATATTAATAGCCTTGGCTTTTAACCCGCCGCCGCGATTCCCGCCCGAGTAAAATTTTTGAAAATTTTTAAAATTTTCTGAAAAAAATGCTATTTCGCTTGCTTTCTATCGAAATAGTCGC
>JAZRTH010000191.1:0-1781 GCA_045651945.1 Thermoguttaceae bacterium | reverse complement strand
TTCATGACCATGTCGATTTCGTCGCAGCCCAGCTCAACCATTTGGGCGGCTTCGTACGCCTTGACGCTCGTCATAATGCCGCCGTCCGGGAACCCGGCAACGCCGCCGATTTTCACCTTCGGCTTGCCCTCCGCCAACCGCTGTTGGTTAATCGCCGGCAGAGTTTTGAAAATGTCCCGCGTCTGTTCACCCAGCGCATAAACGGCAATGCAGTCGAACTCGCACGCCAGCGCGATAACGTTTTGAACCTCTTCCGCCGTCGAGTTCGCCTGAACCGCGGAAACGTCAATCATTTGAGCAATCTCAAATCTGGATAATCGTCCCATGTTACGTCCTTATTTTTAACGGATTATAAGAAATTGACCTTTTATCAACTTTTATCTATTATCCGATTATAACCGCAGATGGAATCAATGTCAATAGGCGCACAAAAAAACAGAGCGTTTTTAAACGCTCTGCTGAAATGAATAACTCTGACGATAAAAGACTGTCAGTAATTGATTCCTGTCCTGCTATTTAATCTACTGGGAAAAAGACGATGTTAAACCAGAGTATTGACCACAATAATATTCCAACAGGAATAATCCATCTCCACAACCTGGAGGATTCGTCAATGAACGTTTTACTGCTGAAATTGTATACAACATAGAGCGCGTAAAATTCCATAAAAATATTGAAGCCCACAAGGTTGTCTCGTTCCGGAAGAGGAATAGCGTCCATAACCAAAAAGTTATTGGGATTTTTGCCAACTACAACCAGATACGGTTGGTCCGGACGATGAATGTAATCCATAAACGGCTGTCCGATTCCGTAAAATCGCGTGGGAATCCAGCAGAATTGATTTCCAGCCCTGTCTTTATAGACAAGTCCGCGTTCGGTTAAATACCCTAATGTAAAATAACCCTTCTTAAACAGAAAATAAGCTTTCCAATAAGGAGTAAAAAACGCCAAGCCCAATACGCCAAAAAAAAGGCAAATGATTATCCACCATAACTCTGAGGGCTCATAGGGATTGTAACCCAGGAGTTTCCCCAGTACAAAAAAGAAAACGGGAGCGCCAAACAAAGCGGCGTTTCCCAAGCCAGTCAAAACGTCCTTGTTTCCAAAGAACCACGAATTCAGAAATGATATTGAACTCTTTCTGCGAGGCGTTTCGTTTAACTGGTCTGCCAGACGCTGAAGGGCGTCTTTAAAAGACATTTTCGGTTCCTGGTTATCGTTTGAAAAATCCTGGTCTTGATTCTCGCTCATGATTTGTCCTCCTTTAATTGTTTCTCCGTTAATGGTAATTACGTTACTGATAATTGTAATTACGATAAAAGTCCGCTGCCTGTTAATAGAAAATGCCAGAATTCGAAACTATTTTTGCAAAAAAGAGAAAAAAACTGTATTCCCTCTTGAAAAAACTAAAAAATTGTGTATATTAACAACATAAATTTTCAAACCTTTAACCCAAATCTGTGAAAGTCAACGCATACTTCCTCTGCTTTCAGGGCGCGTAAACCCGGCTGGGATTTGAGGGAGTTCACCGACTTTCACAGTACATAACCGTCATTACACCGCAGCCCGGAATTTCCTAGGAAACTCCGGGCTTTTTAATTGGATTTAATGAACAAAATATTCTAGAGATACGAAGGAAGTTAAAAAACACGCCTTTATCGTAGCCCCAGATTTATCTGGGGGACTTGATAAACGTTCCTCTCTAATGCGCTCCTCTATTCACTATCAGCTCCAGCTTCCTTAAGGAAGCTGGAGCTGATAGTGAATAGGGATTCGTGCGT
>JAZRTH010000190.1:0-1388 GCA_045651945.1 Thermoguttaceae bacterium | reverse complement strand
CTTCTTCGCGTTTCTGGTTTAACAATTGAATATCAGGCGGACGAGGACACCGCTATTGCCGCTCTTCTTCACGACGCCGTAGAAGACCAGGGCGGGATGGACACTGCCCAACTGATTCGAGACAAGTTTGGCGACAGGGTAGCGGGATTCGTTTTGGATTGTTCAGACTCCGTTCGTCAAAAGAACGCTCCTAAAGCTCCATGGAAAGAGCGTAAGGAAGCGTATATCAACCATCTTAAAACTGCCCCTGCTGAAAGCCGCCTGATTTCCGCATGCGATAAGCTGGATAATCTTCGTTGCTCGATTACTTCGTATCGAATTCAAGGTCCCGATTTTTGGACAAATTTTAACTCGAATCAGGACGATTTTCTTTGGTATTATATGACAATTATCGACGTTTTAGAGGAAGTCGGGAATTGTCCTGCGGTTGAGGATCTCAAAGACGCTTATACGCAATTTGTCCAGCTTATCAGGCCGTTTGGGGATTGGGGTAATCTGGATTGACGTCGTTTTCGTTCCCAGAGTTTATAATTTTCGACCATAAAGCCGATAATAAACATATCGTAATATAATATTATTATGTTTATGCAATAGGTGAACAGGAATGGAAGATCGACTGGCGGCTCTGGAACGTGAAAACGAACAGCTTAAAGAACAGTTAAAAAATAGCGAAGGTTTAATTGCTCTTGGCGAGCTGGCGGGAACAACGACTCATGAGTTTAACAACATCATCATGACGGTGATGAACTACGCCAAGCTTGGGTTGCGTCACAAAGACAACGAGATGCGTGAAAAGGCTTTCAACATCATTCTGGAAGCCAGTACAAAAGCTGCAAAAGTTACTCAATGCATTTTGGGTCAGGCGAGAAATCGTTCTCAGGACATGGAACCGACCGATCTGGTTGCTCTTACGGACGACGCGATGCTTCTTCTGGAACGCGAGCTGAACAAGTACAGAATTCAGCTGGAAAAGGACTACGAACCCAACGTCCCGAAAATCATGGCGCGGGGAAACCAGATTCAGCAAGTTATTTTCAATCTTGTAATTAACGCTCGACAGGCGATGCCGGACGGCGGACGTCTTCAAATCCGCATTGGGTTTGACGAGAAGGAAAACCAGGTTGTCTGGCTTGTTCGCGACTGGGGAACAGGCATTCCAGAAGACGTTCTTCCGCATATCTTTGAACCGTTCTTTACGACCAAGAAAGGACCGGACGCTTCCGGAAAAGGCGGGACAGGCGTCGGTTTGGCGTCGTGTAAAGACATCATCCAAAAGCACGGAGGCAAGATTCGCGTCGATTCCGCCGTCGGAAAAGGAACAGCGTTCACTCTGCGATTCCCCGTTGCAAAAGAGTAGGGGCGAACGTAAAATGGAAGGCGGTAATGAA
>JAZRTH010000189.1:0-2799 GCA_045651945.1 Thermoguttaceae bacterium | reverse complement strand
CAGCGGGGCGCCTTGCGTGGGCGAATACCCGTTTTTGCGGGACATGATAGCGTCGCACGCCGCCTGACGGACGTTTTCCGGAACGTCGAAGTCCGGCTGTCCGATAGACAGGTTGACAGGATTAACCAGTTTCGCGCCCAGGTCAAAGACCTTGCGAATTCCAGAGGCGTCGAAGGCAAACGAACGATCAGCAAGCCATTTCTCGTACATGATAACTGCTTTCTAAAATATGGTTAAAGGGTAATTGTAAAATACAAGTATATTAATATAGTATTGTACTACTATTTCAGATAAGAGCAAGGGGGAAGGAGGGGGAGAATCAACGAAGAATCAACAATGTTGGACTGTCAGAAAGAACTGGCAAATAGAAAAATATCCCTGACGGGAGTCGAACCCATAATCTTCGCCTCCGGAGGGCGACGCCATATCCATTAGGCCACAGGGACATAATAAAAAAAGATGAAAGAAAGAAGGTTTGCCGAACTGGCAAAACCTTCTTATCTATCACCAACTTCAATGTGTATTTTAACAGATTTTATCTAACTGAAAAGGAGGGGGGGAAAAGAAGTTTTTAAGAAGCGGTTTGTTCAAATGAGGGTTGCATGAAAGATAACGCTTAGATAAGAAAAACGTCAGTCTTCCGTCTTGTAGTACTCTGAAATATTGATCGACCCTCGCTGTTTTTCTTCTTCCAGAAGCCGCAGACGGGTTTCCAGCAAATTGACGCGTTCGGTGAGCAGATTGATTTTCGTCTCTTCCGATTCCGTGTACATGGTATGCGGGACTTTAGGGTATCCGAGCTGACGCTGAAGGGCGGAGAAGAGAAACGTCATGTCTTTGCGATGGTTTGCCATGGCGATTTGCCCTTCTTTTCTGCCGAAGAGGATTTCGTAATCTTTGGGATCGCCTCCGCGTTCGACAAAATATTCGCTGCGAATGTAGACCAGTTTCGCCAGGTCGATAAATCCCAATTGACGCCGGACGATGTCGACCCATTCCTGAAACGACGGGGAAAAGACCGGCTCGGCTTTCATCGCGTCCAAGCCGCGGTCGTATCCCAGCCGGTTGCGGCAGATCGCCTCCATTTCAAAAAAGAAAATCCCGGACGGCGTGATCGGACGGACGCCGACGGGCATCGGACCTTCCGCCTGTTCCGTTTGAGCGTAACACTTCGCCAGCGACTCCAAAATTTCCAGCGCGACGCGGAAGTCAAATCGTCCTTCTTCCCGTTCCGCTTCCGCCATGATAAACGTCTGATAGGGCGTGAAGTAATGCGGCATTCGCGCCATGGCGGTACTCATTTTTCCTTTGTGGAACATTTCCGTCGCCATGTAATCGACAGCCATCGGCAGCCGCGTCGTGCTGAGAACTTCATGAACCAGCGACCGGAGCAGTTCCTGAGTCGCGTAATCGTTCATTCGTTCGCGCATGGCGTGAAAAAAGAACTCCTGTTCGACGTATTCTTCACGATTGAGCATGGGCGGAAATATCCTGAAAGCTATTTTTCCATAAACGATTTTAGCGCCTCGAGGCAGGCGTCGGGCTCGTCTTCGTAAACGTAATGACCCGCGTTGGCGAACTCCAAAGCCGTGGAGTTGACAAACTTCTCTTTGAACGTACCGAGGTACTCTTCCGGAGAGAAACACCAGTCTTTCATGCCCCACGGGAGCAGGACGGGGTACTCTTTGAAAATGGCCATGCCGCTTTCCGATTCGAGTAACGCGTCCCAGGAACGGTCGCCCGGCTTAAAGGGGATGTCCTGAACGTACTCGTAGACGGCGCGGCGGTTAGACCAGTTGTCATACGGGGCAATGTATCCCTGTTTGACCTCTTTGGGAAGCGGTTTTTCCGTACACCATTTAGACGCTGCGCGGCAGAACATGTTCAGTCCCTGCACAGCCGTTTTGGCGATAAGCGGATTTCTCGCCAAGCCAATCCAGAACGGACATTTCTCTCTCGCCTTGCGGAAAAGGGACGTATTTGAGAAAGAAAACCGCTTGAACTTGTCCTGACGCCGAACAGCGGCGCACATTCCAACCGGGCCGCCCCAGTCGTGAGCTACGAGCGTTATATCCGACAGCTGAAGTTCGTCGATGAGAGAACACAGGTCGTCGGCGCGGCGTCCTAACGTGAACGGGTATTCCGCCAGACAGGCGCCTTTGTCGGAAAGCCCCATCCCGACGCCGTCGGCGGCAACGCAGCGGTATTTATCCCTCAATCCGATAATCAGGTTTCGGAACAGAAAAGACCACGTCGGGTTGCCGTGACTAAACAGAATTACCGGCGCGTCTTTGGGACCTTCGTCTATATAGTGCATCCGGACGTTATGAAGGGGCATTCCCGACCCGTCGTTGACGGTCAGAAAATGGGATTCAAACGGATATAATTCTTTCCATGAACTCATTTTGCATGGGGAAGTGGTTAGTGGTAAGTGGTAAGTGGTTAGTGGCGAGTTGTGAGAAAGGAAAAAACTCCTCACTCCTCACTCCTAACTCCTCACTGAAACAGGTCCTTTATATTTAATTCTTCTTTGGCGATGTTGTCCTGTTCCCATTGTTCGAGCTTTTCCAGCAGGATTTTACCCCAGTTGGTCAAACCGGTAACGAAATGGAATTTTCCTTTGACTTCAATTTTTTGAAAGCACTTGGATATTTCCAGTTCCGTTAGCGCGGCGGCTTGAGACTTTTGTTGCGCCTGATAAAACGTTACGCTTTTTCCTTCCGGCGCCTCGTCAACGGTTCGCAGAATCTCGAGTTTTTGACGTTCGTTCATGATACGTTGAACTTTCTACAGGATTCT
>JAZRTH010000188.1:0-3222 GCA_045651945.1 Thermoguttaceae bacterium | reverse complement strand
GTCGCTTTCGTACTTGACAGTATTAGATTTCATTTTTCTTAGCAAGCTGCGCTTGCCGATTTGAGCGATTCTAATTTAGAAATAAAGCGAGAGCTACGCTGACGCTTCGCTCTCGCACTCCGATACGTGTTACGCTACTTTAACCTCAGAATCGTCAGCGAGTTCGCTTTCGCCTTGTAGGTAAACACAGGGCCGGACGCGGTAAACGTTGACGTTTTCGGCGCAACCTTTTCCGGTTCGTCGCACGTGTTGCGATCGGTAACCTTTTCGGACGTCAAAACTGTTTCTTCAACCGTGAACGCGGTCTTGCCGGTCAGGTTTTTCAGTTCAATTTGAACGTCAAGCGGTTCTGATTTGGAGTTGACGATGCGGATGAGCAGGTCGCCGGATTTCGTGTCGCGATGAGCGATGGCAAAGACGTCGGACGCCGCTGCGCCCAGATTGGACTTGATGAACTGTTTGCCGTTTTCGAATGCAATCAGCGAGTTCTTGCCGACTTGAATCTCGTATTCGTACCAGACGCCGGTTTGAATCGGCTTGAACGGACCGATTTGAGAGTTGAGCTGAACTTTGACTCCGTTGTGGGTTTCTTCGATGGAATCTTTGGTATTCTCCCAGCCGCCGCGGTTGATCCACGTAAAGTTCTGGTTGTCGTAGTAGTTGATTCCGATCAGGAAGCCTTCGGCGCCGGCGAGCTTGCGCGCTTTGAATTTCAACGTGTAGCTTTCGCCCAGTTTCAGGTTCGGGACGACGACCATGTTCGGCATGCCGTTCTTTGTCGTCAGAGGCGCGAAGAGCGCTTTTTCCTGCTGTGGGTCCAGCTTGATTTCTTTGCCGTTGGCGTCTGTTACAACGAGGTCTTTGAATTCTGCCTTGGTGTTCCACGTTGCCATGGCGACAGTGCACGCTGGCTTGGCGAATTCCGGCGACGCAAAAGTCAGTTCCGTCGGCAGGACGCGGTCGCCCTTTTGCGTTGAGAACATTTTCTGAACGTAGTACGACGGCTGACCGAAACAGCGGCTGTTGTCGAATCCAATCAGGTTTACCGCCCATCTTTGGTCGTTAATGTGGTAGAACAGAGGCGCGAACGACGCCATTGTTACCAGATCGGCGTTGCGTTCCATGCCGATCATCATGGCGGCTTCCGCCAACGCGCCGTTGAGGTTGCCGTGTCCAACGCCTTGCGTAACGCCGTACTCGCCGACGTAAATTTTGCGTCCGGTTCTCGATTCGTTGTCGTACCGTTTGTTAAGCCCTCGGAAAAAAGCGGGCGAATTGTAGTAGTGGTCGTCGCGGTAATCGACGTCGGCGTCTTCAATTTCGATGCACGACACGTATTCCAGATTCGGGTATTTCGCTTTCAGAGCAGCCTGGAAAACCTTGTAACGGGGACGGTATTCATTCCCCCAGTTTTCGTTGCCGATTTCGACGTATTTCAAATTGAACGGTTCCGGATGACCCGCCGCGGCGCGCATGGCTCCGTATTTGCTTGTAACAGGACCGATGGCGTACTCGATGGCGTTGAGCGCGTCGTCAATGTAGGGCTGAAGGTCGTCGTCGGAAACCATGCCGCCGTCGCGGTACTCGCAAGTCATGCCGCAGTTGACAACCAGCATCGCTGCCGCGCCGATGTCCTCGCACAGCTGATAGTATTCGTGAAGACCCAGTCCCTGCGGAGAGCGGTAATTCCACAAAATCCAGCGCGACGGGCGCGTCTCCACCGGACCGAGAGTTGTGGTCGGCTGGAACCGGTTGGCGAGCGTGCAGCCCTCGACAATGCACCCACCGGGGAACCGGACGAATCCCGGCTTGAGGTCGTAGAGCTTCTGAACGAGGTCTTTTCTCAGACCGTTGGGGCGGTCGTTCCACGTCGGAGGGAAGAGGGAAACTTCGTCGAAAAAGACTTTGCCGCTCTGCGTGAACGTCAGTTCCAGGCGAGCGTCAGTCGCTGTATCCTGCGCTGTGATTACGGATTCGTATTTCGTCCATTCGGCAGACGCGACTTCAATCGTCGTCTCTCCCAAAACGGCGTTTTCGTTTCCCACCAGACGAACCTGAACAGGCGTCTTTTGCGCCGATCGGGCAAAAATCGAGAACTTGTACTGCTCTCCCTTTTTGACCGCGATTCCCCAGTAGCCGTCGTTGGACAAGACTGCTTTCCCGTTGGGCAGAACCGTCCCGATTGTAACGCAGGCGTAGGACAGGTTGTTGGGATGAACCGGGTTTTCCGTTTCCAGCGTCAGGTACGCTTCAAGATTGTTAGCGGCGAATTCCCAGTGGGGGAACTTGTTTTCCGAACTAAACTTGACGCGCCAGCCCTTGTTCGGTCCGACGGCGTTTTCGCCTCGAATGGCGGTTCCTTCCGGAAGACGGTAATCTTCAAAACTGCGGTTTTCGATAAGTTCCGCATAGATTCCGCCGTCGCCGGAATGGTTGATTTCCTCAAAGAAAATGCCGTACATTCCCGGATTGAGCGGAACGCCGTCCGCGCCAGCGTCTACGGACAGGGTCGCCGTCTGAGCAAAGGCGCAAGCCGTCATCGCTGCCAGCGCCAATACGAACAGGGTAAACGTTTTTTTCATGATAGTTCTGTGGGGTTAGAGGGGGGAAAGTTTAGTGGTAAGCGCTTTGTGGAAAGTTGTAATCAAAACAACTTCCCCTAACGTTCTGAATTTTATTCTAACAGAAGAGAAAATGAATTGCAATGCACTATTGCGTAAAATTTGTTATCTTTTTACGCAATTTTTGAGAGCGGCGCGAACGGCAAGGCGAATTATTATTTAACCACAAAGAACACAAAAAACACAAAAAATCAATCGGTGAAAATCCGTTTAATCCGTCGAATCCGTGAACGGACTGACCTGCAAACAACCACGGGTGAGTGCGAAGCGTAACTCCTCACTCCTCACTCCTAATTCCTAACTAAATTTACGCTCTGATCTTAAGAGGATCCGAGTAGAATCGGCTGGGGAGTTTGACTTTTCCCTGAACTGCCAGGTCCATGGCAAGGCGAACAATGCGTTTGCGGGATTCCTCGACGTCCGACAGCTTCGTCGGACCCAGCAGCCAGAGCTGACCGCGGTACATGCGCCGTTCGGGTTCCGGCAGAGCGAAAAGGAATTTGTCAAGAATATCCTTTTTCGTGTCGACCAAAGCCAACGCGAGTTCGTTTGGGTTGGCGGCGTCGAAAATGGTCTTAATTGAATTCGTATCCAGTTCAGC
>JAZRTH010000187.1:0-2756 GCA_045651945.1 Thermoguttaceae bacterium | reverse complement strand
CGCTCCCGTTGGTCGCTTCGTTACCGCCTTCCATCCATTGCGACTCCCCACATGCACTACTCCGACCTCCCTGACGAAGAACTTTACCGACAGTGCGAATCGCACCGCAGTCGGCGCGGAGGTCCGGGCGGACAGCACCGGAACAAAGTCGAAACCTGCGTTTCACTGCGTCACAAGCCGACGGGCGTTCGGGCAGAAGCGTCGGAGAGGCGTTCTCAAGAGGAGAACCGACTTAAGGCGATTAAGCGTCTGCGGTTTAATTTGGCGCTGGAATACCGCGCCGTCGAGACTCTGGATCAAATCGAGCCGTCGCGCTGGGCAGTTTGGAAGCAGTACGTTCGAGACGGCGTTATCAGCGTCAACGAATCCAACCGGGTTCGTCCGTCGCTGCTGGCGCTGATGCTGGACGTCCTTCACGTCTGTAAAGGAGACGTCAAAAAGGCGTCGGACGTTTTGGGCGTCTCCCCAACTCAAATCAGAAAATATGTTGGGCAATATAAGCCCGATTAAGTAGCTATTAGCTTCTAGCTACTAGCTTTTAGTTTATATTAATAGCTGGCTTTAAAAGCTAAAAGCCGAGAGTTTCAAACTACCAAGCTAATAGCTAGCGGCTAGCAGCTAATAGCTTTAATAAGGAGATTATCATGGACAACCTTTGGGCGCCGTGGCGAATGGCGTATATCAACACCCTCGATTCGGAGCAGATTCCCCTGCCCTGCGACGACAAATTCTATCCCGGAGCGGACAAAAGCTGCTTTATCTGTCAGGCTCTGGCGGACGAAGCCCATCGAAAAGAGCGGCACGTCGTTTACGTTGGAGAACGCGTTCTGGTCGTGATGAACAAGTACCCGTACAACAACGGACATCTGCTCGTTACGCCTAAACGTCACGTCGGCGACATTGCGTTGCTGACGCCGGAAGAGCATCTGGAACTGATGGCAACCGTTACAAAAATGATCGAAAAGATCAAAGCGGTCATGAACCCGGACGGATTCAACGTTGGATTGAATCTCGGCCGCGTCGCCGGCGCCGGACTGCCGGGACATCTGCACTGGCACATCGTCCCCCGCTGGAACGGCGACACCAACTTCATGCCGGTTTTCGCCGACGTCAAAGTCATTCCGCAGTCGCTGGAAGCGCTCTGGGAACTGCTGATCAACTAGAGATAGGGAGAAGATGGAAGGCGGTAATGAAGCGACCAACGGGAGCGGAATTACGCAGTTCGCCGAAGGCGAACCAAAACGTTTTCCTGTGATCAAGTTCGCCTAACGGCGAATGCGTAATTTCGTTCGCTAACGCTCACTACATTACCGCCTTTCAATCAACTCGCAACTAAAAATGTCAAACATTCGAACCGAAATAATCGCCGGATTTGTAACGTTTACCACGATGGCGTACGCGATTTGCGTTCAGCCTGCTATTATGAGCGGAACGATGCCAGGGATGACGCCAACCGGCATGAATATGAACGCTCTGGTAACGACGACCTGCATTGCAGCGGCGCTGTCCTGTTTTGTAATGGGATTTTGGGCGCAATACCCCATCGCGCTGGCGCCGGGAATGGGCATGAACTTCCTGCTCGTCTTGAGCGTCATGCCGGCTTGCGCTCAGGCGTTGGGGTCGCACGTCGGCGCGGAAGACGTTTGGCGTCTGGCGCTGGGAACGGTCTTCGTTTCCGGCGCGATATTTGTTTTACTGGCGTCGCTGAACATGTGTTCCGCGATGGTCAATATAATCAGCCCCAACATGATAAACGCGATGGCTGCCGCCCTTGGGATGTTTATCGCCTTTTTCGGCATGAAAAACGGCGGACTGATAACGGTAACAAGCAACGGGCTGGAAGTCGGAAACCTTTTATCGCCTGAAGTCGGCGTTTGCGTAATTGGTCTGATTTCCGGGTTTGTGCTGCTGTACTGGAAAGTTCCCGGAGCGCTTCTGATTTCGATAATTATTTCCTCTTTCGCAGCGTTCCAATTCCATCTGATTTCTTTTTCCAACGGGATTATTGGAATGCCCGCCGACCCCCGACCGGTTATCGGAATCGTTGACATCCCAGGCGTTAACATCGGCAAATATCTCGGCGTTGGCGCCATTGACGTTGTCGGCGTCTGGCGACATCTTGACAAACTCTGGCCGTCGCTGCTGGTTTTGGCGTTTTTAGACTTTTTCGGCGCGTTCAGTACATGTCTGGGCGTGTTAAAGGGCGGCGGCGTTTTACCGAAGAACGATTCTTCCAAAGGAAATAACGAAGAAAACTTCCCCCGCAGCAGACGCGTTTTTGTAACAAACGGGCTGGGAACCATGATCGGCGCGGTTTTTGGACATTCAACGATTACCTCGTACGTCGAAAGCGCAGCGGGCGTCGGATCCGGAGGACGAACCGGCCTGACGTCCATTGTCGTGGGAATTCTGTTTCTCCTGGCTTTGCCTTTTGCTCCGTTTGTCGCCTCGTTGGGAAGCTGCGCCCCGATTTGCGCTCCAGCTTTGATTATTGTCGGTTCCATGATGTTCCGATGCGTTAAAGATATCGACTGGAACGACGCCTCGGAAGCCGCGCCGGCGTTTATTACCATTGTCGGCATGACGTATACTAACTCCATTACCAACGGCATTCTGATGGGGTTAATCATGTACCCGATCGTCAAACTGCTCACAGGCCGAGTTCGCGACATCCATCCCGGGCTTTGGATTCTCTTCGCTATGCTGATCGGATATTTATTCATTCCGAAATAAATGAAAGGCGTAGGCGAGCCGGG